>PHAG01000012.1 GCA_002841625.1 Firmicutes bacterium HGW-Firmicutes-1
TCCATTGGTTTCCCACCTATATTCACCTTATGATCCTGCAGTTATACGTCTGATTAAAAAGATTATCGATGCAGGACATGAAGAGGGTATTTGGGTAGGCATGTGTGGTGAAGCAGCATCTGATCAAAAAGCAATTCCTCTTTGGTTAGGAATGGGACTCGATGAATTTAGTATGAGTGCCTCTGCCATATTAGAATCGAAATGGTTGATTCAAAATATTAGTAAGAAAGATGCGGAAACATTGTGTGAACGTATCATGTTACTTAACACCGCAGCTGATATTGAGGAAGCATTAAGAAAAAATATAGACCCTATGAAGTAAGTACCTACATTTTCGATAGACTCCCTTTGTATAATCCCTACAGAATCCTCCCCAGATTTTCTAGGGATTATATATTTAAATTTAAACAAAAAGGAGCAAAACAGATGAATTTATTTAAAATAACAAATAAGAAAGAATGGGACAATCTAAATAAGCTTATTGAAAGCACATGGGACGAAGAGAACAAAGATATCATAACAAGTATATGGCCAAATCATATCAATGCGTCAAATTCAAGAGGAATAGGAAAGGTTGAGAGAAGTTTGTTTATAATGTTTTCTAATATGAAATCATTTGTGCAAAATATAAAATTGGTAAGTAAAGAAATCCTGGAACTCATTAAACACCTATCTAGTGCTGATGAAGAGAATAGATCCATTCTTGACGAGGAAAAAAATATGCTTGATAAAATGCGGTATGAAGTCGAAAATCAAGTTGAACACATATCTCAAGCCAATCTTTTAGCAGATGAAATGTCGACTTCTCTTATAGAAACAGATACATTTGTACAAACAATGTCTAAAAGTGCGGAGCTTGCCTTTACAACTGCAGCTGAAGGACAAGACTCTATTCAAAACTCTATGACGCAGATGCACTGTATAAAAGAAGGTGCGAATAGTTTAGAGGAGGTTATTCAATCTCTTAAAAAACAATCCGTTGAAATTGGAAACATGAACGCGTTAATTACTCAAATTTCAGAACAGACCAATCTACTTGCGCTTAATGCAGCGATAGAAGCTGCAAGAGCGGGTGAACATGGAAGAGGGTTTGCTGTTGTAGCAGATGAAATTAGAAAATTAGCTTCTCAGACACAAGATTCTGCACACAATATTCAGTTTTTGACACAGAATATTCAAAGTGAAATAACTGTTGCAAGTGAATTGATTAAAGACGAACATGAGAAAGTAGATATCGGTATTGTGTCTTTTGAAGAGTCTGAGAAAGCCTTCGATATGATTGGTGAATATATCAATGAAGTGGTTATGAATATATTAGAAGTAATGAATTCGGTGGGTAAGACTCAAATTTCCAGCAAAAGTGTAGTTGAAAAATTAGAAGAAGTTGGAGAATCAATGCATGTAGCTGTTGATTATACAGATGGGATGCTTAATGCCATTTCTAATCAAGTTCAAATATCTAAGGAGTCAAATGGTTTTATCGAACAATTAAGAAATATGAGTGGCTCTCTAGAATGAAGGATAAATGATCAACTATCCTCCTATTAAAATAATGTAAAATCAAAAGGCTTCAGAATGGTATCATTCAGGAGTTTTTTTGAATTTATCATTGACAAGTGCATACAAATGCACATATAATATTTTTATGAAGAAAATATTTAATTGCACAAAAAAAGTCAACGAACAAAATATTGATGACCTACTTAATGGAGATTTTTTCAAGATACTTAGTGAGCCAACAAGACTGAGTATTATAAAATATCTTATTATAAAGGGATCATCAGATGTAGGCACGATTGCTGAAAATTTTTCTCAAGATCGATCTGTTATTTCGAGGCACTTAAAAATGATGCAACAATCAGGGATACTTATTGTTGAAAAGTCCTCAAGGAATAAAGTATATACATTTGATGGATTTAATTTTCTTGAAAAGATGGAAGCATCAACAGCTAAGATACGAGAGCTTTTGGAAACGCATTGTATTTTACCAGAAAGTAAGCCTACAAATTAATTATTATTTTGACGGATATGTGCATTTGTGTGCAAGTATGCACGAAAGGAAATTCTATGACAACAGAAATTTTTTATTTTTCGGGATCTGGTAATTCTCTTTTTATAGCAAAATATCTAGGAGAAAGATTAGGAAATAGCAAGCTTACTTCGATAGCTAGTTTGAATAATAAAACAGAAATCAATTGTGAAGCTCAGACTATTGGAATTGTTTTTCCAGTCTATTTTATATCTATACCAGAGTATGTAAGTGATTTTTTGAAAAGGTTGAAAGTGGGTAAAGAGGCTTATGTTTTTGTTATTGCAAATGCAGGGGAAACGGTAGGAAATACGTTAATACATACAAAAAAAATATTAGCTAATAAAAGTATCACGATGTCAGCAGCATTTAAAGTCTATTTACCGGATAATAGCATCTTCTTTGCAACGGTAAAAAGCAAACATGAGTTGATGATGCTAGAATGCGAAAATCAATTGAAGGAGATCATTAAAAAAATTGTAAATAAAGAACTTATTGTTCCAGATAAAGAACCAATATATTATGCAAAGGCAACAGCGAATGTTGTTAAATTTTATTGTGAATATATCCTTGGGTTTGATGATTTTATAGTCGATGCCAAGGCCTGTATTGGTTGTGGATTGTGTGAGAGGGTATGTCCAGTGCAAAATATTAAATTAAAGGAAGGAATACCTAAATGGGAGGATCATTGTACCATGTGTTTCGCTTGCCTTCATTGGTGCCCAAAGCAAGCAATTGAACTCAAAAAGCAAAAGGTTCATCAAGATTTTCAATATACCAATCCCAAAATACAAGTTCAAGAAATGATTGAGAGGAATAATGATTAATACTATGATCAATTATTATAGTAATAGGGGATTCATTAACCAATATACATATTTTCATCAGAAATAAAATCAGCTACTTCAGAAATGATCTCTGATAATATTGTTTCATCTAAATTCAAAAGTTCCATGGCTGAATTGGAAAAATTATAGGCCAAACCATCTGAACCTATGTGTAGCCCCATCATCATAACCAAGCCATCTGCAACATGTGTTATTGCCACTAATTTTAAATTCAATTGAGCTTTTTCAGGTTGATGATGATAAGCGATTGCCTCAACTAAATCCTCAGGTAATTTCCATTTTTCTGCAATCCTAGCTCCAACTTGACAATGATTAAAACCTAGTATTTCTTCCTCTACTTCAAGGAATGGTTTATTACCTTCATTTATTTGATCCATGATATTTTGGAATTGGTCATTTAAGTAATGATCCAAAATAACCTTACCTATATCTTTTAACAAGCCCGCGGTATATGCTTGATCTGGTTGTGGGAATTTGATCTTTTTTGATATTACTCTAGCCGTAATTGCACATATTTGTGACTGTTTCCATAAAGCTTCTCGTTCTAAGGCATAACCTATTAGTTCTTTAGAGAGAACTGAACCTACCGAAGAGGCTAAGACCATACTTCGTATAGCTTGAAAGCCCAATAAGGTGGTTGCTTGTGAAACAGTTTTAATTTGTCTTGATACGCCAAAATAAGCCGAGTTTGCTAATTTTAGAACCTTGGTTGTAAAGCCTTGGTCTTTCAAAATTTCATTTTCTATATCACGAATATTTGTTTTTGGATCGTCGACCAGCTTTAGAATCTTGCTTACAGTCTGCGGAAAAATTGGAATTTCATCAATACGACTTACCAATTCGTTAAGGGTTATTGTGCCCACTATATTTAAACCTCCTTAAACAACGAAATAATACTATAATTATAACTTCGGGATATTAAATGAATATACTCTTTACAAGTTTATAATACCATATTATATTACTATAATCTATATATTTATCTAAAGGGTATCTAAAGGGGACAGGTACTTTTGACCTGTTTTGTCTTTTCTTTGTTCTGTGTGTTTTATCCTATATCTAAAGGGGATATCTAAAGGGTATCTAAAGGGGACAGGTACTTTTGACCTGTTTTGTTTTTTCTTTGTTTTGTGTATTTTATCCTAGAATTTTTGTTCTTAGTATTACACCTTGTCTTATACCTTGAATTCATTGCACTTTGATATTTGCTTTCAAAGTGTAAGACAAAAGTGCCTGACCCCATTGTCCCCCCATTGTCCCCATGTCTTAGCCAGCACTCATAGTTCAGATTGACGATTTTATATTGGAATGGTATAATTGTGCTGTCTATTGTAAAGAAATATTCGAGAAAGAAAGTGAGTTTAAATATGGTTTTAAAAATAAAGAATGTAGTATATAAAAGCGTTAAAACGAAGTTATCTTATATAGAAACAAAAATGAAGCAACTTGATAAATATCCAATATTACAATTGCTGACATTTTCAATAGTGTTAATTTTTGCATTAGAGATGTTGAGTCGGCGCTCAATTTTTAAAGGATTGGGATTTGTAATAGCTAATCCACTCATGTTTATATTCAATGTGTTGATCGTTTTATTAACATTATCCTTGACAATGATGTTCTCGAGAAAAAGTTTTTTACTTGTATTAATTTTGACCATATGGTTTGGACTTGGTATGATAAATTTTGTCTTATTGGGATTCAGAACTACACCACTAACGGCAATTGATTTTTATATATTAAAATCAGTATTTGGGATTATACATATATATCTTAATCCTTTTCAAATTATTTTGATTTTATTAATTGGTGTTGTTGTTATAGTAGCAATGATCTACTTATGGAAAAAAATGCCAAAGAATAAGGTTCAAGTTAGAATGCCATTGATTTATTTATGTGTTGTAGCTGTTTCGATGTTTATGGTGTCTAACATTTCCTTTAAAGTGAGCGCACTATCAAGTAACTTTGGTAATCTTGCAGAGGCTTATTCAGAATATGGTTTTGCATATTGTTTTTCTACGAGCCTATTTGATCGTGGAATAAATGAACCAGACGAGTATTCAGAAGAAAATATAGAGGCTGTTTTTAAAATTATTGAAAGCGAGTCGAATAAAACAACAAACAATTTAGAAGGCGGAAATATTGCTGGAGCTCGCCCCAACATTGTTATGGTTCAATTAGAATCTTTTTTTGATGTAAATCTTTTGCTCGACTTTTCTTTTTCAGAAAATCCGATACCCAATTTTACCCAATTGAAAAAGACGTATTCGTCTGGTTATCTTACGGTTCCTTCAATTGGTGCGGGCACTGCAAATACAGAATTTGAAATTATAACCGGCATGAATATTGAACACTTTGGTGCTGGTGAATATCCTTATAAAACTATTTTACAATCTACTACATGCGAAAGTATTTGTTTTAATTTAGACGAGCTCGGGTATCATAGCCATGCAATTCATAATAACACAGGAACTTTTTACGATCGAAATGCAGTCTTTCAAAAACTGGGTTTTGACAGTTATAGTTCTATTGAGTATATGAACAATGTTGAGTACAATCCTCTTGGATGGGCTAAAGATAATGTTTTAACAACTGAAATTCTTAAAGCACTTAATGCCAAAGAGACTCAAGATTTTATTTATGCAATATCGGTGCAACCTCATGGGAAATATCCAGATACGATTGTTGATGAAAATCAAAAGATAAAAGTGATACTAGACCCGAGTAAGAGACAACTTGAGGAAAATGGTTCGAAAAAAAACAATCCGGAAAGCAATTCGCTAGAAGATTACACAGAAGATACTGATTCAGAGAAGAGTGATATAGAGGAAATTGACATTGACGAAAGCTATATGATTGGATTTGATTATTTCGTGAATCAACTTGCTGAAACTGATAAATTTATTGGAGAGTTGATCGACGAGTTGTCTGTTTACGATGAGCCGACGGTAGTCGTCTTTTATGGGGACCATTTACCAGCCATGTCTTTTGAGAATGGTCATTTAGTAAACAATAATAAATTTCAAACCGAATATATCCTATGGAGTAATTTTCCAATGGAACAAACCAATCGCGATTTAAACGCCTATCAACTAAATGCATATGTGATGGAACGACTAGGTTATGATGAAGGAATTTTAACCAAATTTCACCAGACATATGAAGGTGAACCAGATTATCAAGAAGAGCTTGAGATTTTGCAATATGATATGCTATATGGAGATCGAAATGTATTTCAAGGAGAGAATCCCTATATAGAGAAAACAATTCAAATGGGTGTTTTTGAAGTTGTGGTAACGAATGTCTTAGAAAAAGGTGAAGTAATATTTATAGAAGGTGAGAATTTTACGCCATGGAGTGTTGTTTATATTGAGGAGGAACCAATGGAAACTCTGTATATCGATGAAAATACTTTGATTGTACCTTATGAAATATTTACGGATCAAGGTATTTATGTGGCACAAGTGAGCGATAATAATAAAATTCTCAGCCAAAGCAAAGAATGGAAGTCAATCAATTAAATTTTGCAGAGAAGAAATAGTGAAATAAAGGATAAAAAAACATTCAGGGGTTTGATTTTCTGAATGTTTTTTACTAGGCACGTGACTCGATCTAAATATTAACAGCATATAATTTTTCCGTAGCAAGCCTTGCATAATAATGGAAAAAGCAAAGAGGTTTGATTAACATTTCTAAAGTCAAAGAAGCTATAATATCAGCTTCTTTTTAGGTTAAATTTACTTGAAATAATAAATTGGCAGAAGTAGACACTATAAAGAGTTAGAAGAAGCAAAGGAGATATAGAATGAAAGATAGAAAAGAAATAATAGAAATAGGATGGAACTTAGACAACAGTTATGCTCGATTGCCAAAATCTTTTTTTACAAGTCTGAAACCAAGTCCTGTACGCTTGCCGAAGTTGATCATTCTCAATTCTGAGTTGGCAATATATCTTGGATTAAACGACCAAGGATTACAAAGTAATGATGGTGTAGCAGTACTTGCAGGCAACCAAGTTCCACAAAGCGCTTTGCCGCTTGCCCAAGCTTATGCAGGTCATCAATTTGGATATTTTACGATGTTAGGGGATGGAAGAGCAATGTTAATTGGTGAACAACTATCACCTTTAGGTCAACGATTTGATATTCAGCTCAAGGGTTCAGGTAGAACACCATACTCACGTCGGGGTGATGGTCGAGCCGCACTTGGACCGATGCTGCGTGAATATATTATCAGTGAAGCAATGCATGCGCTAGGTATTGCTACTACCCGTAGTTTGGCGGTAGTGACAACGGGTGAGTCAATCATTCGCGAAACAGAGCAACCTGGTGCTATCCTAACTCGGGTGGCTGCTAGCCATCTACGCGTCGGTACCTTTGAATACGTTTCAAAGTGGGGTACTATTCAAGATCTTCGTACCCTAGCAGATTATACAGTACAAAGACATTTTCCTGATGTTGATATTGATATAAATAAATATCTGATTTTACTTCAAGAAGTAATCAAACGACAGGCCGTACTGATTGCTAAGTGGCAACTAGTTGGATTTATTCACGGGGTTATGAACACCGACAATATGGCACTTAGTGGAGAAACCATTGATTATGGTCCTTGTGCTTTCATGGATACCTATGACCCAGAAACAGTATTCAGTTCCATTGATATTCAAGGCCGCTATGCCTATGGAAATCAGCCATATATTGCCGGATGGAATCTCACACGATTTGCTGAAACGCTATTACCGTTGCTACATGATAACCAGGAACAGGCTGTTAAGCTGGCTCAAGATGCAATTTCAGATTTCACTAAATTGTATCACAGTAATTGGCTTGCAGGTATGAGAGCAAAACTAGGCTTATTTAATGAAGAACCACAGGACGAAGCGCTTATTGAAGACCTACTTAGTATGATGAAGAAGTATCGTGTAGACTATACGAATACCTTCCTTGCATTAACATTTGATAAGCCTGAGGATACGCTTCTGTATGGCACCACGGACTTTGTGCAGTGGAAGGAACAATGGCAAGCTAGACTAGGTAGGCAGCAAGAGCTCAAAGATACCTCCTATCAGCTGATGCGAAACAATAATCCTGGTTTAATACCTCGGAATCACCAGGTAGAAGCGGCATTAGAAGTAGCAGTAAAACAAGGAGATTATAGCGTGATGGAACGTCTTCTTGATGCTCTTTCAAATCCCTATGCCCACGATATTAAACACGCTTATTATTCCACGCCCCAAACGACAACAACTTGTCCTTATCGAACCTTTTGCGGTACCTGATGTTTTTTATTAAAGGAACAATAATCCACTAGTATAGCAGGAGGAAATTTAGCATGTCTGTAACAATGAAAACACTTTTTGATTATGATAAAAAAGAAGAATTTCCAGTTAAATTGGCCGAATGGATTGGCCAAGTATTTTATGATATCCTTCCAGAGCACGGATATGAAGTCCGTGAGGAACAAATATTTACTGCTTTTCAACTTGCAGATGCAGTTTGTAAAAGAAATGTTCACTTAGCAGAAGCCGGACCCGGTACAGGCAAAACTTTCGCCTACCTACTTACAGCAATTGCATATGCTCGCTTCAGCGGGAAACCTGTAGTGATTGCATGTGCAACTACAGCACTCCAAGAACAACTTTCAGGCCCTAAGGGTGATATTTTGACCCTTGCTCATATACTTGGACTAGAGATAGATGCACGAATGGCAAAGGATCCACGTCAGTATATCTGCGATGCGAGAGTAAATGAATCTGAAAGCTTGCTTTTTGACAAATCAAATACAATGTCAAACGAGATTCATCAATGGTTAGCGAAAACGAATCGTGGTGAACGCTCTGAAATGCCACTTGTACCAGATCGTGTTTGGAAGCAGATTGGGTGGGATGAATATATGTCCTGTGATATGTGTTCTAGCCGTGGGTATTGTAAACTCGTTAAGGCAAGAGAACATTATCGACCTGCTAGAGATTTAATTATTGCTGATCATGGAATCTTCTTTGATGACCTATGGACACGAGATGAACGAATTGCTGATGGTAAATTACCTATCCTTCCCAGTTATGCAGCGGTCATTTTTGATGAGGGGCATAAAGTAATACTTCCAGCAGCCATGCATGCAGGAGAACAAATTATTAAGGAGGATATAGATACGATTACGGTATCTATAGAACATATCCAGGGTGCTAGGGAATCACTGATATCGATTACAGATGCTTTGGAACAAGCTTCTTCTGATTTTTTTAGTAAGCTTCATCAATGTGTGATCCCAGATGAAAGTTCGAATCGATTAGCACTTAAGGTAGATGATACATTACTTAAAGTAGCGAATACTTTTCATAAAGCGTTAGATCATCTGTTACTCGAATTTCAAATTGAGCAAGAACTATATATAGAATCTCTACCTGCTTATTTACTACAAACATATGAAGCTCAAATTGAAAGGGCTACGATAGCATTAAGTAGATTCTATAGGAATCAAAGTAGGGATGTTATCGCTTGGTTAGATCAGCAGGATGGCAGCTTTTGGGTAGTTCCAAAAAACATTGGTAAAATGTTAGACAATTATTTGTTTCAGAAGGGATTACCCGTAGTGTTTACGTCTGCAACCTTAAGCAATGAAGGTGATTTTGGTTACTTTACACGTGCTCTTGGGTTAAATAAACCATCCTGTTCTACAGTTGGAAGTTCTTTTGATATGAAAAACCAAGTTATTGTTTATTTAACCGAGAACTTGTCAAATACGAATAACGACGATAAGTTTTCCCTTGGCATGAAAAAATTAATATCTTTATTAGAAAAAAATGAGGGGCGTGCGCTAGTACTTACCAACTCCTTAGAGGAAGTTCGGAAAATCAGAATGGGATTTAAAGATTATCAACTACCTTTTGAGGTTTTATGGGAGGACAAAGGAGAGCGGGGATATCTTGTCCGAAAATTCCGAGAGGAAGTGTCTTCTGTATTGATTGGTGCTAATTTTTGGGAAGGTATCGATGTACCTGGAGAGGCGTTAAACCTTCTAATTGTTTGGCAACTTCCTTTTCCATCACAAGATCCTTTAATTGAACAACAACGTAAGGTGGCAAAGGAAGAGGGATTGGACCCAATGAAGACAGTAGATTATCCTGAAATGGGGCTTAAATTAAAACAAGGATGTGGTAGATTAATTCGAACGAAGGATGACCAAGGGGCGATAGCTATTATAGAGCCGGTTATAGGAACCCCTTGGGAGGAAGTCGTCATGGGTGCCCTACCACCTGGTGCTATAATAAAGAATTGACAAGGGTGAGATACGTGTTATAATAAAATTATTACACACGTAGTAATTGGGAGGTTTTTTATGAATACGATGCCAACTATTTCAGAAGCTGAATACCAGGTCATGAAAATTATATGGGCAAATGCACCCATTAGTACCAATGAAGTGATCGAAAAGCTAGTGGACACCAGTACATGGAGTCCTAAAACGATACAAACACTGCTCTCTAGATTGGTAAAAAAAAGAGTGTTGGATTATAAGAAGGATAGTAGGATATTTGTCTATACGCCTTTGGTGAAAGAAGAAGAATACTTAGTTCAGGAAAGCAATACTTTTCTGAATAAATTTTATGATGGAACGCTAAGCTCTATGGTAGTTAATTTTATTGAACAAGATAAATTAACGAAAGATAATATTGATGAACTGAAAAGAATTTTAGATGATAGCCTAGCGAAGGCAGGAAAGAAGTATGATTGATTTCTTATTTACACGCTTTATAATAAGTTCCCTTATTTCCTCCTCTCTAATTCTGTTTATTTTACTAATCAAAAGGGTATTTCAAAAGCATATTTCCATAAGGTGGCAATATAATATAGGGTTTTTATTTCTCATTATGTTGACGATCCCATTTATACCAAACCGATTATTCAATTCTGGGAATTTATATGATTTGGTATTCAATAAGATCAATATGAATAACAACATAACATCAGGAATTTTCCCGTTGAATAGTAAAGGAAATATATTATATAGTACTGATTGGTTGCAAGACTTTACCCTGTCGGTTAACCAATCTACTCCAGAATATTTAAACATATTGTTTATTGGAATATGGGGTATAGGGATACTCATTTTTACTATCTTTATTATAGTTAGCAATCGTAATATAAGACTTATTAAAAAATCTGTTCAGCCAGTAGAAAACAAAGATATTGAAGTACTATTTGAAAAGTGTAAAAATGATCTTAATGTCGTTAAAAACCTTATATTAGGTGAATCTTCTTTAGTACAAACACCTATGGCAATTGGTTTTTTTCATCCGTACATTATATTGCCCAAACGAATTATGAAACAGCTATCAACAAACGATATAAATTATATAATTCTTCACGAATTAAACCACTATAAAAATAAAGACATATTAATCAATTATATGATGTGTCTTTTCCAAATACTGTATTGGTTCAACCCACTTGTATATTTGGCTTTTAAAGAGATGCGTATAGATAGAGAAATTGCGTGTGACATGTCAGTATTAAAAATGCTTCATGAAGACAATTATATCGATTATGGAAGAACAATTATAAATTTTGCGGAAAAATTATCACAAGGAGCTTATTTAACCGTAGCGGTAGATATGGGTGATTCTAAGAAACAAATTAAAAAAAGAATTGAAAAAATTGCTTCATTTAAAACAGAAACAAAGCTATTAAGAATGAAAAGTATTGGTATTTTTACACTTATAGGTTTTCTTATTTTTAGTCAACTTCCTGCTATTTCAGCAGTAATTTATGATGACAATAAATATGATTTTCAAGAAAATCAGTTGGTATACGAAGATTTAAGTTCTTATTTCAATGGTTTTGATGGGAGTTTTGTGCTTTATGATTTAGAAACTGACGAATATTGTATCTATAATAAGAATAAAAGTATAACCAGGGTGTCCCCTAACTCAACTTATAAAATATTTAGTGCATTAATTGCACTGGAGTTAAATATAATACAGGATGGAAATTCAAATCTAAATTGGAATGGTACAAAATATCCTTATGAAGCTTGGAATCAACATCAAGACCTAGCTTCAGCAATGAAAAATTCTGTTAGTTGGTATTTTCAAGATCTTGATCAGTTAATTGGAAAGAAAAAACTGCAAACTTATTTTAAACAAATTGGTTATGGGAATTATAATCTTTCAGGTGGGATATCGGAATATTGGATGGAATCTTCATTACGTATATCACCTATTGAACAAGTGCAACTTATGAAAGATTTTTACAACAATGATATGATAGTTAAACAGGAAAATATTAACACAGTAAAGACTGTATTACAGCTATCTAAAAAGGATGGAGCTATCCTCTCAGGAAAAACAGGAACAGGTGTTGTGGAAGGCAAAGGAATAAATGGTTGGTTTATTGGATATGTGGAGAAGAATGGAAATACTTTCATTTTTGCAACCAATATACAAGGTGATGATGGCGCGAGTGGAAGCGTGGCTGCTAACATTACACTGTCTATTTTAGATGATAAAAACATTTATTAATGCATTGCAATTGAATCATTACTTCGTTGTGTGTTGTAAATAAGGCAAGCGCCGCTAGTTGACGCTTGCCTTTATTAATAACCAATTCTATGAAAAAGCTCTTGACTTTAAAATACTACAAGTGTAATATTATATTCATTACAAATGAAGATCTAGGGGGAAAATATGTATCATAAAAAAATGAAATCAAAAGTGGTCAGGATAACATGTATTGGATTAAGTATTTTAACATTAGCGTTTGTTAGTATTCTTATTTATTCGTTCTATGGTAGCAAAAAAACGATTCAACCTGATGCGCTTCTCCACCAATACATGGCCAATATTAATGACGGCAAATACGAAGAAATGTATACTTTATTGAGTGAGCAGAGTCAAGCTATTGTATCGCAAGAAGATTTTATCTTAAAAAACCAAAAAATATATGAAGGAATAGAGGGGAAAAATTTAACCATTAAGATTACTAAAATAGATGAGCTAGGCAAAACTCAAATACTTGTTAGTTATGATACTTATATGGATACTTTAGCAGGTGATATTTCTTTTTCTAATGAAGCATATTTTACAAAGAATGATAATAAAGAATACCGTTTGTTATGGCAACCTCAATTAATTTTTCCGATGTTAAACCCAGATGATAAAGTAAGAGTGAATACGTTGAAGGCAGAACGAGGTGATATATTAGATAGAAATGGAGAGGTAATTGTCGGCAAAGGGATTGCATCTTCTATTGGTTTAGTGCCAGGTAAAATGAGTGATAGTAAGGAGCTTGATATTGCAAGAGTTTCTGAACTTTTAGATATACCAGTTGACCATATAAATAAAGCACTGAATGCTACTTACGTGAAAGACGATACATTTGTTCCACTCAAAAAGATTCCTAAAGATCAACAAGAATTAGAAGAAGCCCTTTTGGAAGTCCCAGGAATAAAAATTTCGGACATAGCAGTCAGAGTTTACCCTTTCGGAGAAAAAACATCCCATTTAACCGGTTATATACAAAATATCAATGCAGAAGAATTGAAAAAACTGAAAGAGCAAAATTATAATGCCAATAGTATAATAGGAAAATCAGGACTGGAAAAAATTTTCGAAGACCGCATTCGAGCCATTGATGGATATGAAATTATTGTAGTTGATAGTAGTGGTGAGAAAAAAGAAACGTTGGCAAAAATGAGTCCAAAGGATGGAGAAACCCTTAAACTTACCATTGATGCCCAGATACAAAGTGTTTTATATGACCAATTTCGTGAAGATAAAAGTTGTTCTGTGGCTATAAATCCAAAAACAGGCGAGGTATTAGCTCTTGTTAGTACCCCTACCTTTGATTCCAATGATTTTGTGCTTGGAATGTCAACAGATAAATGGAATGTGTTAAATGCAGATACCAATAAACCTTTGTTCAATCGCTTTAAAGTTGCTTTATGTCCTGGCTCTTGTTTTAAACCAATTATTGGCGCAATTGGATTGACCACAGAAGTAATCAAGCCCTCTGATAATTATGAATCAAGTGGTCTCAGTTGGCAAAAGGATGGGAGCTGGGGAGAATATAAAGTAACGACCTTAAAAGAATATGGTGACCAGGTGAACCTGCAAAATGCTTTGGTATATTCAGATAATATTTATTTTGCAAAAGCAGCCTTAAACATAGGAGGAGATTTGTTAGCAGAACAATTAACAAATATTGGTTTTCAAGAGACAATACCTTTTGAACTTGGAATGTATCCATCAAGTTTTTCAAATACAGGCACCTTCGATACGGAAATTCAGTTGGCAGACAGCGGTTACGGTCAAGCACAAATACTTATAAATCCCCTTCATATGGCTTCTATATATTCTGCTTTCGTCAACGATGGAAACATGATAAAACCATATCTAATTTATAAAGAGAGTACAGTTCCTGAATATTGGAAAGAACAGGTTTTTACAAAGGAAGCAGCCCAAATTGTACGTAATGATTTAATACAAGTGATAGAGAATGGAACAGGGAGTGATGCTAAAATAGACAGCCTCACATTGGCGGGTAAAACGGGTACTGCAGAAATCAAACAATCCAAAGATGATCATGAAGGCACTGAGCTAGGCTGGTTTAGCCTTTTTACTGTAGATGAACATACCGAGAATCCTATTCTTGTAATTACTATGGTGGAAGATGTAAAAGAACGTGGGGGAAGCCATTATGTTATACAAAAAGTAAAGACTGTTTTTGAAAAACGATAAGTTCCTTTGGATGGTAGTATAATTCGAAAAAATGCTTGACTTTCTTAACCTACAACTGTAGTATTTAAATTACTACAGTTGTAATAATTAAAAGGCAGGCATACAAATGAACAGAGAATTATATCTTAAAGTTATAAAAATAGTAAAGAATCGTTTATTTATATTGTTTTTAGGTATTGTATTTTGTTTTTGGATACTAGCACAGAGGCTATTTGATTTACAAATTGTTAATGGAGAACAATATGCTTCTAATATACAAGCTACTATAGTCCGCACCATATCTATTCCATCTTTACGAGGCAATATTTATGACAGATATGGACGTCCCTTAGCTGTAAATGAACCAGCCTTTAATGTTATATTTGATACTAATATTGTGAATGCTGATTTAAATGGAGTTATTTATCAATTATTAAATACATTAGAAAAAAACAATGAATCTTTTATTGATGATTTACCAATTACCAAAGATGAGCCATTTGCTTTTACATTTCATAGCCCTTCTTCAGAAAAGTGTTGGAAAGTTGATATGGGATTGCAAAAGGAGCAGTTAGATTATACGGCTTCAGAAACAATAGAATACCTAAGAAAGTTTTTCAAAATACCTGAAAATCTGACTAACATTGATGCCAGAAATATGATTTCTATAAGGTCTGCAATTTATATGCAAAGATATCGTCAATATAATACGATTACAGTAGCTAGAGATGTGAATCAGGAGGTTGTTGTAGAAATGGAAGAGCGAAACAATAAATATACTGGTATTTATATAGATGTCGTGCCACTTAGATCCTATCCTGAAGGAGAAAGCTTTTCACATATATTAGGATATATTAGCCCTATTAATGAAGAGGAACTAAAAGAATATGAAGACTATGGATATACGAAGACGGACTTAATTGGAAAGATAGGTATTGAAAAAGCGTATGAGCTTACCTTGAACGGGCAAAAAGGGGAAGAAGTCGTAGACGTAACCGCTACTGGTAAAGTGATGAATAGAGTTGAAACGGTTTCTTCAACAAATGGAGAAAATGTTTTTCTAACATTGGATAGTAAACTCCAACAGGAAACAGCCAATATTTTAATTGAAAACTTAAAAGATGTTCTCATTAAAAAACTTGATTCAGGTGAAATAACAATAAAACAGTTATTTACATCAATGGTAGAAAGCAATAATATTTCTATTAAAAAAGTTATGAACGCTGATGATGAATTCACGCAAAGTATTTTAAAGACGTTGATATTAAAGGATAATCCTAAATTTAATATAAACAAATCTAAGGATTTGGAAAAAGCAAAGGAAATTATAATAAATGCAATAGAAGAAGACGCAGTAACAACTTTACAATTTATATTATGCTTGGTTGAACAGAAAATAATATCTTGTGATGAAGAGACGTTGATGAAATTGCATAATGGTACAGCGTCGTCGTACATGATTATAAAAGAAAAAATATCAACTAATGAAATCTCTCCTAGAGCAACGAATCTAGACCCATGTACCGGCTCTGTATCTGTAGTTGATGTTAATTCAGGAGATGTATTAGCACTTGTATCATATCCTACTTATGACAACAATATGTTGGTAAATACATTTAATAACGAATATTATGAACAATTATTAAATGATCCAACAACCCCATTAATAAACAGACCACTTATGGAAAGAAAGGCACCGGGTTCTACATTGAAAATGTTATCAGCCATCGCGGGGCTTGAATCTGGAGTGATTAACCCTTCAACAAAAATACAAGATTTAGGAATTTTTAAAAGCGCTGGACTACCCTATGCAAAATGCCTGATTTATTCTAGATATGGATTAACACATGGTGCAGTTGATGTTTCGAAAGCAATTGAAGTCTCCTGCAATTATTTTTTTTATGAAACAGCATATAGAATGGGAAATGCAAAAAAGGGGACAACACTTAATGGTATTACTACGTTTAATGATTATATAAAAAAGTTTGGACTTGATGATTATTCAGGGGTAGAAATTGAAGAATATAAACCCAAAATGGCTTCGCCTAAAGCAAAAGAAAATGCAATTAAAGCAATAGATAATAATGCAACGGCAAGCCAAATGGGCTGGATGGATGGAGACTCCATAAGGAATGCAATTGGACAATCTTTTAATAGTTATACTGTTATCCATATGGCAAAATACATTGCAACCTTGGCCAATGGGGGAACAAGATACAAATTAAATTTAGTAAAAGGTACAAAGGCAGCGAATGATATTGAAATGAATAAAGTCCTCCCAATCGTAGAGGAAGAACTCAATTTTGCACCTGAAAACTTAGAAGCAGTTTTTGAAGGTATGTTAGGTGTAACAAGCGGAAGTCAAGGCACACTTAGGAATGTGTTTGCTGATTTTCCCATTCAAGTAGCAGCAAAAACAGGAACTGCAGAGGAATCTGATAAAAGACCTTCACATACTTGGTTTACAGGTTTTGCACCTTATGAAAATCCTCAAATTGCTATTGTTGTAATGATACCTTTTGGAGAGTCATCAACAAACATTGCACCCCAAATAGCAAAAGAAATATTTGCAGAGTATTTTGGACTTAACAAAGAACAGGAGAGCCCTATTTATGAAAACTCGATCAACTGATTTTATATTTATTATTTCTATTGTTTTCCTACTTACAGGTTGCGATGATATGACAAGTTCTTTTGCTGATAAGGAGTATTCATTAACTGAAAATCAAACGTTAGTTCAAGATGGATCAAATGATTTATTTGAATGCTATCCAAATCTTGATGAAAGCTTAAAAAACAAAATAAGTGAACTACGTATACTTTGGTCAAAATTCAATGACGAAAAGAGTGACGACATCGATCCTACAGAAGATTTTCATAATTCTGAATATATAACAAAATTTAAAAATCTTTTAGGACTAAGAGAAAGCCTTGAGATATCACAACGTACCCTAGCATTGCTTCTGGAACAACATGGTTTAGAATCAATCGATAAAAAAATTGTTGTAGGAAAAAAAGAATATAACATTCGAGTAATAGGCTACAACGTAGATTTTGATGTGAAAGCTATTACGGACATTGTTGATGTGAGAGATAAGTGGATTTTTGTTCAGTGCTGGAATAAAGAGGAGTATTATTTTACAACATTATCAGACGGAGATATAAATATAGTTCATGATTTTATACCTTTAGAGATTAATCATAAGCTTCACATTATACTGAGAGGATATTCTTTTGCAGGTTATCCGCATACTCCTTTTTTATGGGCATGGCATTTGGAAGAAGACGGTTTTTATCCAAGTGATTTATTGAACTTTAATTCAGTAGAAACGGATGAGTATTGTATTTACGATAATATAGATTTAGCAAATGGCTACGGAAAAAGAAAATGGACATTTTATACAAATGGTTCATATTTATTAGCAGAAAAAAGATCTTCTACTAAGGGAAGTGAATCGTGGCCTTCCGACTATTTGAATATACGTTGTGAAATAGATGAGGAAAATAGAATATTTTCATTTGTTAGTACAGACGGGGAGGATAAAGGAGAATCAACCATAAAGCTTAAACTGGTTAATAATCTGTTTGTTATTGAATAGTATTCTTAAGAAAAGTTTAAGAAAAACCATCAGTTTAATTTTATTATTGTATATTATAATCGAAAGGTACAACAATGAAACTGAGGGAGAATACTTATGAAGAAAAGGATATTGATATTATTCCTGATTATGATGGTGCTAACATTAGGCAATTATACACTTGAAGATCAAATAGGTGGTAAAGAAAAGACTGATAATCATGTATATTCAACCAGTACCTCTGAAGTAGCAGACGAATTAACTGCGAATCATCCTGCTAACAAACAGATAAACAGTAATTTTGATGAGGATTTAATCTGTGAAAGTGCTATTTTAATTGATGAGAGTTCGGGAGAAGTATTATTTGAAAAAGAAGCATTAAAAAAAATGTATCCAGCAAGTACAACAAAAATCTTAACAGCACTTTTGTTTATGAATATGGGTAACAATAGTGATTTGATTGTTGTAGGTGATGAAATAAATAGAGTAGCAGTAGATGCTAGTAAAGCAGGTCTTAATCATGATGAACAGATATCGTACAAGGATTTATTAAGTGCTCTAATGATCCCGTCTGGGAATGATGCTGCCTATGTAATTGCTAAGTATATAGGTGCCCAACAAGTAGGAGAAATAGACTCTAATGTTGCTTTAGAGAGTTTTATTACACTGATGAATACATATGGTGAGGATTTGGGGTTAAAAAACTCTCATTTTGAGAATCCTGATGGTTATCATAATGATAAACATTATTCTTGTTCCTATGATCTAGCAATAATTACTAAGGAAGCAATGAAATATGATTTGTTTCGGAAAATTGTAAATACCTCATATTACGATATGTTAGAGACAAATCAACTCAATAAAACCGAAGGGGGAACTAGAAGTTGGATCAATACGAATCAATTGCTATTTGAAGGGACTGATTATTATTTTGAATTTGCAACAGGTGTAAAGACAGGTTTTACAGACCAAGCCGGGTATTGTTTGGTATCATCAGCAACTTATGACGGTAGAAGTGTTATTGCAGTAGTGTTAAATAGTACTGAAAATGGTCGTTATGAGGACGGTATTAAGCTATTGAGGTATGGGTTGGATTCTACGAATTAATATTTTGAATGTGTTTCATTAACAATTTATAGTTCTGATAATTCTTTAATCACCAATAACTATAAATTCGTTAAAATATTGTATCTTCATTATTGATGAAAATGTATTGAATATGTGATAGCGAGAGAAAGGCTTATAAGTTAAATTTATAGGTCTTTCTTTTGCTATGGTTGCCACCAAAAAGGCAGTAGATGACTTTGCTTTTCAAAAATTTACTCATGAAAATGTAGAGCAGACATAAAAAGAAATAAAGTAAAGTAAAAGTAAATACATTAAAAATATGGAAAAACAGCAACATAAATGGTATAATATACTAGTGATTTTTAATAGACTAATTGTTTCGACATTTTAATATACTAAAAAATTAAGGTTAAATTTGTGAGCAAGATATGGAATAGCTGGAACCAGCTCCGAAGAGGGGTATAACAAAAAGAAAAGAATTGGAGGAGTAACATGATGAAAAAAATATTAACAGCATTTTTAATTATGACATTAGTTATCGGAACAATGCTTATGCCTGCAGTGGCAGAAACAACAACCCCTACAACGATTAGTCCACCACAGTACTTTGGCGCATACCCATATATTGGAGAGCACTTTACATTTACAATCAGTGCACCTGATGATATGAGGGCATATATAGAAGCTGGAACCATGCCAGGTTATACAGATACCCAAATAGATTATAAAATGGGAAATGGTGATTGGCATTACACTAGTGATTGGGATACTGCAGGAAGAAGTCTTAAAAATACCTTTAGATTTTCATTTATTAAGGACAAAACATATATTGCTCATGGCAGGGATAGTTTAATCGTACTATTTCCGGATGATACTGCTAGTCTACAATCCTTGAAAGATAAAGGTTGGGACTGGAATTATTTTAAAACGAATCCAATTTCCTTTAGAGCCAGGTTTGTTTCATCTTTTGACAATGGGGTAACTTTCGTCTATTCAGATTGGTCAAATACCTTTGTTCTTTCAGATAAGGTTGACTATAACCCTATAGAGCTTATGAAGCATGCACCAACGCTAACCACAGCGGCCGTAGAAAAGAATTCTGGCGGTATGCCATTCTTAAATATTAAGATTGGTAGGTTGCCTGGAGAAGTGCAATCTTTGAATTCTATGACGGGAGAAAGCGTATGGACAGAAATCTGGATGAGAAAGTTAGGAGATAAGGAGTTTAAAAAAATAAATAGCTCATTTTTCTCAAACGAGTATTTATTGATCGGTGTAATGGATTACTTTGATAAAACGTTGGCAAATTATGATTCTGAGAGTTATGAAGTGAAAATCAGATTTAGTCTTGACATGAGAAAACTACCGTTTGAAAATAATTCAAATACCATTTATAGTCCGTACTCGAATATAATTTCCCATAATATGCCTGCTTGGAGTGAGGCATCTGCGTGGGCAACAGATGAGCTTAAAAAAGCCGAGGACAAAGGATTGATTCCCGATATATTAAAGGGAGAGGACTTAACTAAACCAATTAACAGAGAAGAGTTTGCAGAGCTAGCTGTTTTGCTTTATGAAAAAACAACGAGTAAAGCAAGTATTCCGCTTACTCCAAATCCATTTACTGATACAAATAACCCTCAGATTTTGAAGGCAGCTAAATTAGAGATTACTTTCGGTACCTCATCAACAACATTTACGCCAGCTAAGCTAATTAATCGTGAAGAATGTAGTGCTATGCTGTTTAGGACAATGAATGCAATTACACCAGATGGTGATTATAATATTGACGGAATAAAAGATTTTCCAGACCAAAAGGATATTTCAGAATGGGCTATTGTTGCAACAAAATATATGTCTAAGTTAGGTATCATTGAAGGTGATTCCCAAGGTAAATTTATGCCTAAGGCAACGACAACAGCACAACAAGCTTCAGCCTACGGTATGGCAACAAGAGAACAAGCAATTATAATGTCAGGCAGGACGTTTGATGCAATTAAGTAAACAGGTATAGGGTTTTTTATCCTCGAAAGTGGGGGATCGGTTATTTTACCACTCCAGTTGATTATCTTACCTAACTTAAGATGATAAAAAATCGTTTGGTTATACCACTGCAAAAAATCTGTATATAGAAGAGAATGAA
Organism: Firmicutes bacterium HGW-Firmicutes-1; assembly: GCA_002841625.1. Classification (NCBI taxonomy): domain Bacteria; kingdom Bacillati; phylum Bacillota; species Firmicutes bacterium HGW-Firmicutes-1. The sequence goes on from PHAG01000012.1 coordinate 21,386, forward strand.
TGGGTTAAGAATGTGAATGGTACTATAAGGTCGAAATTTTTAACTATAACACAAAAACCGTGTTCTTAAGAATACGGTTTTTGTTATGAAGCACAAGAAGAGACTCAAACTCGCGACCCTCTCCTTGGCAAGGAGATGCTCTACCACTGAGCCACTTGCGAATATCTTCCGAAGAAGTTATACAGATATATCTATTGGATGCAGTTGAGGGCTTCTATATGTCAATTTTGGGGAAATGGAATTGCCCAACTTTTCTTGATGAGTTTTAAAAAAAATATTATTTAGAGTTACAGATAAAAATATTACTATTTTATAGTCCAGCTAAGAATTGTCAATAAGAAATAGTGCAAAGTTTGAAATACTCATTCCTTGATAAAAAGGTAAATTTTAATAGACTTTTTGACATTTCGTCAAATGGCTGGTGCGTTTGAAGCAATTATGAAGTTTGGAAAACAACCTTACGAAGGAGTGAGATAGTATTCAGAAAAGAAATTTTATAGAAGAATAGATCTACACGTCGAAAAGTCAACAGTAAGTAATAATGTAATTTGCCAACATCTTTAACCACTTAACAAACATTGATCGCTATAACGAAAAAAAATTGATTAAATATTGCATAAATATGAAATATAGTATATAATTTTATTATAGTGTATAAAGAGATGACTTAGGGAGAGGGTTAGTGACAATTTAAGACTTTTTGATAATTAAGGGAATATAATGTTCCCTTAATTTAAAAGATGCCCTCATCTTAGCAGCAGATACATTTGTTAAACAAATAACAAGTGGTTTTTTGTTGATATTACTGAGGGTATTATTGTTTTAAAGGGGGATATAAAGATGAAATTCTACTTCGCTTTATGTGATGATGAAAAAGAACATTTGTTAATTTTACATGAAAAAATTGCGAATATTATGGAAGAAAATGATTATGAAGTTATTGTTAACGGGTATGAATCAGGACAAGAACTTATTAATTGCATAAAAAACCGGATTAACAAGTATCACATTATATTTCTAGACATACAAATGACGGAAACAAATGGCATAGAAACTGGTAAAAGAATTAGGGAGCTTAATAAAAATATAATCATTATTTACATTACGGGGTTTATGGATTATTCGATAAATGCATTTGAGATAAGAGCATTCGATTATATACTTAAACCAATTAATACAAATAAATTAAAAAAAGCAATATTAGATGCTATTGTTCGCATTGAATTATTTGAGAATCAGCAAAGGAATATAGAACAATTTCTTACATTAAGTTATAACAAAGAGATTCTTAATATAAGACTAGAAGATATTATTTACATAGAGAAGATTAAAAATAAGAGCATTATTATATGTGGTGAAGAAAAATATGAAGTGTATGATAGCTTATGTAATATTAAAAAGAAATTAAATGAAAACATATTTATTCAACCACATCAAGGATATATAATTAATAAGAATAAAATAAACCACTATAAAAACCAGCAGCTTACACTTACCTCCAAATATATAGTACCAGTGAGTAAAAACAATATAAATACTATAAGAAAAGCTTTTTTTGAAAGTTTAAGGTGATGTTTGATGGATATGATTTGGGAGTTTATTAATTTTACAGTAAATATAGTAGAAACAGTAATTATTTTTAAATATGTGGAGACGTTTTTTGTAAAAAAGTATACTGAAAATAAAAATTGGATATGGATTACTATAATAAGCATTTTATCATATTCGATATGCAATATTAGTGAAAACTTTTTATGGAAGTTTATGCTATACATTATTATACTGTTATTTGTTGTTATCTTATTTGAAGGAAACATTGGCAAGAAATTGGTAGTATGGCTTAGTTTGTTAATTGGTGTAATTGCTATTGAAAATATTGCTGTACTTATATTAATGGTACTTTTTAATCAACCAGTAATAGTTTTTATAGATAATACTATCTTTCGTCTGGTTGCTATTTTAATTTCAAAAATCTCTCTATATTTCTTAATCTTAGGGTATGTAAATCGAAAAGAGCATAGATTATTAGAAGTAAAAAATAAGTCGTTTGTCGTGACCTTAGTAGCTTTGTTTTTTGTGAATATAATAGTAATTATGGTATTGGTGTTAATGGTTTATAAGAAAGTTAATACTCAAGATAATTTAATGAATATAATGGTGTTCAGTTGTGCAATGATTTGCATATTAGCAATTTGCATTTATGAAAGTATGCTGAAACAAAATAATGAGCAAATGGATATTCGGTTACTTAGCCAACAAAAAGATTTGCAATATAAATATGTTAATGCTATCGAAACTTCGATAGATGAAATGAAACGTATAAAGCATGATTTTTCTAATCATATGATGTGCATCATGGGGTATCTTGAGACTAATAAATACAGTGATCTAAAGAAATATTTAACAAAGCTATTTAATCCTATAGAAAATACTGATGAGATTATTGTTACTGGTCATCCTGTTATTTCTTCTATGATATACTCAAAGATCATAGAAGCTAAGAAAGGAAATATTAAGATAAAATTGGCAACTAGTTTTGAGTCATTAATAAATATTGAAGATATAGATTTATGCATTCTTATTGGAAACATATTAGACAACGCTATTGAGGCATGCATGCATGTTGAAGAAGATAAAAGAGAAATCATGCTATGTATTCAAACAAAATGCGATTGGTTCTTAATTGATTGTATAAATAGAACGAAGAATCAAATTTTTGTAAGAAAAGGAAGCATTATAAAGACAAGCAAAGAAGATAAGGTAAACCATGGAATAGGTTTGAGAAATGTTGAGTCAATAGTCAAAAAACATAAAGGGGAAATAGCTATTGATATAATTGAAGGAAATTATATTATTAAAGTAACTATGATTAATGATTACGTCAATTGAAACTTTTGTCATAAATCAGCTAATCATCATGAGTTGAAGTCCAATCACCACATGGTGATTGTTTTTTTTTGTTTTTTTTAATAAAATGCATTTAGAGTAAATAAAAGAAGGGACTAGTAGTAACTTCAGTTATGTAATATAAATTAGCCATTTTATAAAATAGGAGGTGAAATAGTTTGAATATTAACTTATCTGTTCCAATGGTTTATGAAGAAGATTATGTTAAGAAGATAATAGAGCTAAACAAGAACAGAAAAAAAATTACTACAAAAATATATGAAGTATATGGTTCGCTGAAAGAAGATATTATTGGCAATTTGAGACCTGCTGAAACACTAAAAGATGTCAGCAAAGAAAAAATGAAAGAACTAATTGATGTTTTGCACAGTAATAATATCAAGTTTAATTATACTATGAATGCTACGGTTTCTGATGGGCGTGAATATAGTTCTGGGGGAAGAAAGGAAATACTTAAGTTTATTGATTCGTTAATTAGAATAGGAATTGATAGCTTTACAATTACATCTCCATATTTAATTAGATTGATAAAAGAACATTTTAAAGATGCGAATATTACAGCATCAATATGTAATGAAATTGATACTGTGCAAAAGGCGAAACAGTTTGAAGATATTGGTGTTAGCTGTATTGTTTTAAATAGAGATATTAATAGAGATTTTAAAATGCTTAAATCAATTAAAGAAAAGAATAATTGTGACATAAAAGTATTATGTACAACACCATGTATATATAGATGTATGGATGTTTACTATCATTCAAATTTATCATCAACTATGTCAAACGAATTGAAAAAAGCAATGAAGATTTCTACTAAAGAGTTTTCACATACATCTGTTAATTGTTTGTATAAAAAAATAAATAATTTATATGAAAATATCAAATCGCCATGGATAAGACCAGAAGATATGAAATACTATGCTGAAATCGGAATAAACTATTTCAAAATTGATGGAAGAGATAAAACAGCTGAATATAATCTTGATGTTATAAAATCATATCTGGATGAATGTTTCGAAGGTAACCTGCTATATTTGATGAATGATGGGTATCCAAAAGATATGATCCAAATTGCAAATAAGTTAGATGTTGCTTATTTAAAAATGGGAATCAATAATAGTTCTTTAAATTCTTTTTTACAACCATTTGTTAATGGAAGCATGAATTGCAGAGATGGATGTGATATTTGTAAATATTGTGAAAAAATTGCGGAAAAAGAAGTTAAAGTAAATGAAGAATGGAGAGATATATTTTTGCAATATTTAAAGTGCGAAAATAGAAGGAGATTAGAAGCTAATTAATATATCTCAAATTCACATCTAAGAAAAACAATGCTATCTTTGTTAAACGGATAAACTACATAAGATATACAAGATATAACGGCTATTAAAAAAACATGTATTGTATTGTTACTTAATTTAAATGAGGGGTAGGAATATGAAATTTACATTTGAAAGAACATTGAATGATGTATTGAATGATGATGATGCAAAGAAAATATTAGTTAATCATTTAGGAGGATTAGTTGATGATCCAATAGTAGAAATGGTAAGAAGTAGAACATTGAAAGAAGTTGTAATGATGGCGGGGAGCTTGATTCCAGAGGATATAATCAAGTTAATTGAAAAAGAGTTAAACGATTTATAGTAAAAAAATTAGTTCCAAAATGATATATGTTATTTTGCTTGTTACTATATTACAATTGTCTAATGGAAATGTACTGTTTTGCTTTATTCTATAGGATTCTAAGAAAATGAGAGAAGGACAATAATGATTTCAAATATTTCAAGTAAATTAGCTATAGTTATGTATAAAAATAACAACAAACAAATTGCTGATATAGAGGTTTACAAATACGGTCTAGAGTTGATGATATCTTCTATAGTAAATATGTTAGTAATGATTGGATTATCATTAGCATTAAGTTGTTTTAAAGAAGCTATATTATATATTTTGTTTTTTGCAATTCTAAGAATTTCAGCTGGTGGATATCATGCATCTACTCATTTTAAATGCTTACTTTTGTACTCATTAATTATGTTTCCAATAATTCGTTTTATAGAAATTTTAAAAGTTGGATTAAATAGTCATTTTGTATTACTAGTGTGTTGTGTATCGATTTTTTGTGTATTTAGATATGCTCCTGTTGATTCGGAAAATAAGCCTTTGAATAAGAAAGAATATTATTTATTTAAGAAGAGTAGCAGAAATACCGTTTTAATTCAATCAACGATATTAATTCTATTAGTATTGTTAATAAATGACATATTTATTTACATATTGAGTTGTTCCGCAGGAATGTTTGTTGAATCCATTACCTTATTACCAATATTAAATCGAAGAAGGAGTTGAAAATGAATATGAGATTAAAGAAATACAATGTAAAAATTTGGGCTCAATTAAGTTTGATTGTAGTAACTATAGCGGATATGAGCTTATCGACCTGTTGTTTATGGTTATTAAACCAGCCTATATTACCAGAACAGCTAAAGAATAATAGATTGTAGGATTCAAAAGAAAAGTTGATAAAAGAGAAGGATTAATGTATTTACAAGGGAGAAATTAATATGATAAAAGAAAGACTAGAGTTTATTCCTTTAACAAAGCTTGAATATTTAGATGATTTGGTATATCAAAATAACGATTATTTTAATTATGATATTGAAGTAATACAAAAACTGCAGTTTGGCTTTATTAAGCAGGCATACACACATCATTATAAAGTCAATAAAGATTTTAGAAATTATTCAAATAGGAGGGGTGTTAAACCAGACGACATAAAAAAACATGAGGATTTAATTAAAATACCATTAATACCAAGCAGTATTTTTAAACTTAAAATAGTTAAAAGCTGCAATGAAAATGAAATTATAAAGGTTTGTACAAGCTCTGGAACAAAAGGATCCATTAGTAAGGTTTATAGGGATGAGGTCACGTTAAATAGATTTTTAGGTGCAATGCAGACTGTCATTGATAATACTTTAGGCTTGGATGATGTCTTTTGTATTAATTTAGGCCCTTCAACAGAAGAAGCTGGTGATTTGTGGTTTTCCTATGTATTAAGTTTAATGGATATGGTATTTCCGATGGAGAATTTCATAGTTGACGGTAATTTTTATCCTCAAAAGGTTGTGGATCAAGTATGTGATGTCGTAGACAGATTTGAAAATATTGTCATCATAGGAGCTCCTATTATGTTTATTGAATTAATGAAGCATATGGAAGATCATGATATTAAAATCGATAAGTGTAAGTCAATTATGTTTATTACTGCTGGAGGTTGGAAACGTGCCTCGGGGCAAGCGATTTCTAAGAAAGAATTTTGTGAGCAATTAAAAAAATATTTTATTGGTATGAGTGAAGAGAATTCTAGAGACATATTTAATATGGTTGAGCTAAATACAATTTTTTGTGAATGTAATAAAAAGATTAAGCATTCTCCGCCATGGGTAAAAATATATATTATCGATCCTTTTACGTTAGAGCTTGTAAAGGATGGAGAAGTTGGTTTGATAGCTTATTTAGATCCGACAGCAGTAAGTTTTCCTTGTTTTATATTGACAGATGATGTTGGTAAGATTTCATTAAATGGACAATGTGAATGTGGTCGAACTGGACAAGGTCTTGAAATTATAAGGAGAGTAGAAAGTAAAGAATCCAGGGGTTGTGCTTTGAAAATTGATAAAAGATATTCCACTGAATATTATAAAGGAGGAGCTAATGGTACGAAGTTTTAATGAAAGAATTATTAATATAAAAACGAAAAATGGTGACGTCATACATAGCGTTTATAATTATTTCAAAGAGAATACACCACTTATTATAATACCACCTCAATTTGAAAAAACTATCAGAACAAATTTAACCTTAATGATTTATTTAATAAATAACGGATTTAATGTACTGAGATATGATAATAGATACCATAATGGAAACAGTACAGGAGATATAGAGGACTATAATTTGAAAACAGCATTAGAAGATCTAGAAATAGTTATTCAATATGTTAAATCTGATTCTAGTATTTATAATAATAATGGTATAGGACTTTTAGGTGTGAGTATAACAAGCCGTATCATATACAGATATCTGAGTGATAGTGTTAAGGATATTGATGTTTTTTTAACATTAGTTGGTGTTGTAAATATGCAGTATACGCTGAATTCAATAATCGGCTTTGATATTGTTGATGAGGTGATTAAAGAGCCGAAAAAAATATGGGGAACTAGAAAAGTTATAAAGTATCCCGTCAATTGGGATAATTTCATAAAAATTCTAATTAACGAAAATATGCACAATTTGGAAACCGCTAATGAAGATATTCAAAAGATTAAAACACCGATTTATATTATTGCATCTGAAGATGATAAATGGGTTGATATTGAAGAATACGAAAAAGCATTTATTACAAATAAAGAAATACTTAAAGGCGTTTACAAGCTTCCAGGTGCAGGACATGAATTATATAAAAATCCTGAGGCTGCAAAATTTGCGGCAGAACAGATTGTAAAAGTGTTTCAAGAATTTTGGGGCATTGAATCTGAACAACATATTATAAAACCAACAATAACAGACATTATAGCACACAATAAAAAGGAACGTGTTAGGGAGAAACAATATGAAAACGTAGGTTGATAAAGTCAACTTTTACAATTTATGAGGAGGAAATTAAAGATGGTTATTGCATTAAAAGAAGAAACAAATCTGATTACACCCAAAAAGAGTTGGAATGATCTAAAATTTCATTATTTATCAGTCATTGAAGATCCCTGGTATAAATCTGTAATGGATTTGCAGCATTTAATATCTTACTATACCTATATGTTTTATGAACAAAGAAATTTGAAAACTTTACATTTACCAATTACAACAAGCTCAATATCTAGTCCTATGGGATTAGGTAGCGATTCAACGCCTGTAAAAGTAAATATATGTGATGTTGATACATATCTTGCAGATTCTATGCAATTTATGCTTGAGTATGGATGTAGAATTTATGAAGAAGGCTGCTTTTATATCATGCCTTCTTTTAGAGGAGAAGTAGCAGACGAAAGACATTTATGCCAGTTCTATCATAGTGAAGCAGAAATAATAGGTGGCCTTGATGATGTAATAGCTTTAATAGAGGATTACGTTAAGTATTTATGTGAGAAACTTATAGAAAGCTATGAAGAAAAGTTATTAAAAGTAGCTGGAACTGTAGAGCATATAAGAGAAATATTAGCGGTAGTTGATGGATTTCCACGCATTACCTTACAAGAAGCAATAAAATTACTTGACAAAAAATATTCTAACTCTCTAAAACCGCTATATATCAAACACCCTGAAGGATTTACTATATTAACGAACTATGGTGAGAAAAAACTGATAGAGTTATTTGGAGGGATTGTATGGGTTACTCACTTTGAGCATTTGTCATTACCTTTCTACCAAGCATTCTCGGATAAAGAACAAAAATATGCATTAAATGCAGATTTATTATTTGGTATAGGAGAAGTCATTGGGGCAGGAGAAAGACATAAAGATTACGAAAAAGTGAAAAAAGCATTAAAAATTCACCAAGTAGAGGAACAGGAATATGAATGGTATTGTAATATGAAAAAGAAGTATCCTATGCAAACTGCTGGTTTTGGGATGGGTGTTGAAAGATTTATATTATGGATATTACAACATGATGATATAAGAGATTGCCAAGTCCTTCCAAGATTTAATGGTATTAATTGTTTGCCATAAATTAGAAATAGTCATAATTTATATAATCTTAATTGGTGAATAGTAGCATAAAAATGATTATGAAACAGGAAAATCACTTACTATTCACCAATGAAAAGATATTGTTTGTTTTGCGGTGTAGCTCAATTGAAGAGCACTTGGTTCATTCCCAGGAAGATATTGGTTCAAATCCAGTCACCGTAACTCGTACGGTATAATATTAACGGTAAACAAGGTGGGTATTTATATGAAAAACATAAATTGTGTTGATATTATAGAGATAGATTCTGAAGTATTATTACCATTTGCTTATTATTTAGCAGGGATGTATAAAAATCTAACATTTAATTCAGCGGTACCTTCCTTAAATACACAGCATACAAAATTGATAAAAGAAAGCCTGGATTTTTTAGGAATAGAGTATCAAACGGTAATGTTACAAGACAAAATAGAGCCAGTTGAATGGGATAAATTGTGTAATAAAATGTGTGATTCTATACTCCATAATTTGATTGAAGTATATAAAGAACTTTATCCAAATCAGTTATTAGACTTAGAGGTAACTAAAGTAAAACATGAGGATTTAAAGGATCAACCTATAATTGTGGGAATTACCGAGCAGGGTTTAGAACAAGCACTAAAAGGGGGTATTTTATTAGGAAGAACTGTAGTATATATTAATAAATTAAATGCCATAGCGGACTTTTTTGAAATATCAAAAATGGCTTCCTCAACTATATTATGTTTTGATGAAGAATTTGAAGTTCAGCAAATGAAGTTCATCTTGGATCAGAAGACAAAAGCAAAAAATTTAGTCCCTATAGGCTTTATGTATCCTTTTGGTCAATTGAATAGAGAAAATGTAATAACTAAAGCATTTATTTTTAATACCTATAGAAAAAAAGCAAAACTATTTAACTTTTACTATCCCTTAGAAAAGCAAAATGCATCCTTTAAGTCTGAAAAGTTTAATTTTTTTATTGGTAACACTCAGGAAGAAATAAAGGATTATATATTAAAGGAAGCCGAGTTTACGTTTGCAACACCACATTCAAACGGTGTAGATATGTCTATTGGTAACGTTGTATTGTGTGCTAAGAAAGACTATATAAAGGAGGAAGAAGATGAAATAAACAGGGTGATGCCATGCTTTTATTCTGATAGTTGTAATAGACTATCTCAAAATCGTTATTATATAGGTGCAAGTGAGATAAAAAGTAAAATACTTTTTTTATATACCTGTTGGGGGATTGTTTTGAAAAATGGTATATATGATGTGCGAACAACACTTGCTTATCAATTTGCTAAGTCAGTCTATTCACCCATTCTTATAACAACGTATGCTATGTCCTTACTTGACAGATATGCAGGACCTTATATTGTGGATTTGTATTGTATGGGGAAAAAAATAGGAGAAGCGATTGAATCATACAATAATAAGCATTATGAAAAATATATGGATTTGAATAACGTAGTTGTTTTATTTGGAGATCCAGAATTTAAACTTGAGATAAGCTCTGTAATTAATTTCAATGCGATTTTAACTGAAACGAAAAAATTAAGTGACTTTTTTCGCGAAGAAAACACAGGAAAACTTTGTTTTCATTTATTTGATAAAAATTTCTTTAATAACTTGGATTTTACAGATTATGTATTAAATGGGACTGCTTCATTGGGAATGAAGTATATACAGGAAGATATTGATGTGTTGAGAGAAAAAGTGAGAAATCTAAGAATGAATGCATCGCTGTTAAATAACCGTATGATGCAATCTAAACAATTTGTATACGATTATGATAAAAGTATTAAACAATTGAGTGTAGCCTATAAAGGTTTTCAAGTAGCATGGTATGAATTTTATAAAACCATGGTTAATAATTTGGGTGGATATATTAGATTTCAAGTGGATAGATATTTTTCGATGCCTGAGGAAGACAAAGAAGGTTTGCATAGGGAATGTCCATATTGTAAAACTTGTGTAAAAATAGAGAAAAAAGAACTGCAACCACACGGTTTGAAACGAAGACTAATAGAGTGTTTTAATTGTGCAACTATATTCGATGGGCTCGATTCGTTTTTATGGGGTGAAATAAAATGTGAGGAGGAATGGCGGCAAGGCAGTATGGTTAAAGTTTCTGTAGAGGCTTATACAAAAATGAGTGGTGAATATTGTTATTTAATAGGGCTTATCGTTGAACCGTTTGATAAAAAGAAAGGATTAAATATGCCTGCAACTTTTAAAAAGGGAAAGATTGACTTGGGAAAAATGGACTTAAATATATGCTTAGATGAGCTTTACATATACGATTATATAGATTTAGGTTGTTATCATTTAAATTGTATTATACTAGTAAATGAAAAAATTGTTTTTTTGAGACGACCTATATATATTACAAGGGGGAATAAAGAAGATGATGAAAAGTCAATATTGTAGCTTAGCTAAAATAATATATGAAGCAGAAATGGGTAAAGTCTGTGTTATAGAAAAAATGGGTCATACAAAGAATGAAGTTTATAAAGTTATAGGTGAGGATAATGAAAAATACTTGATTAAGTTATTTCTCAATGAAGGAGATTTAGATATAAAAAACTGTGAGCTTATTATGTATGAGGTGTTAGGAAGCGTAGGGTATTTGAAGAAATGCTTTAAAAAGGATTTTAACTCAAAGACATATAATATAAGTTATGTTATAACAGAATACTTGGAGGGAAGAACTCTATTAGAGGTTATTGAAAAGGAGCATTACTCAGAGGAACAATTAAAGAAATATGTTAAACAAATTTATGAATATATTCAATTTTGTAGGGATATAGAGACAAAAGGCGTTGGTAATATAAATGAGAAGTTGATTGGTGAAGATAATAATTGGTTTAACTTCATGATTAAGTTCCTAGATAACTGTTATGAAAGAACAAAAGGATTAAAACCCTGTGATAATGCCACAACTCTTATAGATATAAATTGTTTCTTGAGAAAATATTTAATTCAAAACAAGGTGTATTTTGAAAATATTATTCCTTCATTGATACCGATTGATTTAAATTTATCTAATTTTTTAATTAAGGATAATGATGAAGTAGTCGTTTTAGATGTAGATGCTTTTTGGTCAGGAGATTGCTTTTTGGCAATGGGAGAGTTTATTGGACATATTTATGGAACTCATATTTTTAACTATTTTATTGAGTTATGGTCTGATGTATACAAGAAAAACGCAAGATATCTGCATTTTTATGCGCTTTTGAGCAATTATTCTGTGTTGACCTTCTTGTCTAATAATGACATACATAATTTGCATAATTATAAGCCATGGGGGAATAAATGTACCTTTTTTGATTTGATTCATTCTCATAGGTACATAGTTGATAATGAAGCTATAAATATCTTGAATATACTAAAAAACAATCCTTATTTAAATAATGATTGGGGAAAGAAAGTTGAAATGGCTTGTGATAGAGAGGTAGAAATAAAGGAAACTTTATCAAACATAGAACGAATATCAAGTAAAGCTGGGATTACAAGAGTTCCAGAAATAACAGGATTGGATTCTACGGGCATTTTCGCATACCAGTGCATTCGACCAGATGCTGAAAAAAACGATGGAACCTTTACTGTATTTTCAGGAAAAGGGACTAGCGAAGAGCAGTGTAAGGTATCTGCTATCGTTGAAGGAATTGAACGATTTTGTGCAGAGAAAAGAAACTATCACAATGAAATTAAAGTAGCAACTTACGAAGAGATGATAAAAGAGCATAAGGTGATTCATCCTAAAGAGTTTAATTGTCCTAATTCTGTTAATTTTTCTGAACAGGAAGTTTTAGAGTGGATACCAGCCCAGGATATTATTTCTGGTAAATGTTATTATATAACTGCAAATGTTGGATTTTATCCATATACACCTAATTATGGAAGAATGCTATTTAGATATTTTACAACAGGCTTAGCCGGAGGAAATACTTATAGTGAAGCAATATCCCATGGTATTGCAGAAGCAATAGAAAGGGATGCGGCTGCCTTGAATTTGTTATTAAGAAATTATCCAGTTCTTATTAAGGATACTGTTACCAGCAAAAATGCGAGGGTAATTATTGAAAAAATACAGAACTCAAAATCGAGTTTAAATCTGATTATAAGATATATTACAACAATAGACATTAATGTCCCTGTTTTTTCAGTCATAATTGAAGATAAAGATATAGAAGATCCTTTGTTTATTAGTGGAGGCTATGGTGCACATCCCAATAAAGAAATTGCGTTAATAAATGCTTTAAACGAAGCAGCACTTTCAAGAGTAAGTACAATCAGCGGTTCAAGAGAGGATCTTGAAAAGTTTAGAAAGGCTAAAGAAAATAAAGATTATGCTACCTTTAAACAAAAATATAATTATTGGTTCTCTACTCAAGAACAAATTTCTTACGATGAAATTGAAGATTATAAATCTATTTTTTTAATGGAAGACATTGGATATATGTGTGATTGCTTAAAAAATGCGGGGTTGGAGAAAGTATTAATGGTAGATTTGTCGAACCCAGATATTCGTTTCCCTGTCGTTAAAATGCTTATCCCGGGAATTGAAAGATACTCATATGAAAGAGTTTGTATTGGTACTAGAGCAAAAATGTATTATAACTTAGTACATAATAAAAATACAAATAATAGTATTGTAAAGGCTTAAAACAAATGATGTGAAAGGGGGTGTTGACAAGGTGAGTATTGAGAATAAAGAGGATAAATCAACAAAAGAAGATAATAAGGAGAATATTGAATACTTTGAACTTAATGAGGGATTAGACGAAATTTTTGACGAATTTGAAGTAGGGCCAGAAACCGCATTGATGTGGTGAAAATAATTATCTTAAGGAGAATTAATTATGATTTTACAAGAGTATTTAGCAGAGGATATTAAAAAAATGGATTACAATCAGTTAATAGGCTTGGTAAAGGAAACCAATAGACCACCTGGGGGTTTTAACAGTATAAAATTGTTGGCATTAAGTGCATTTTTAACACCCAATAGCAGGGTGCTTGAAATAGGAACAAGTACGGGGATAACCTCAATTGAATTAGCCAAACTTGTAGGCTGTAAAATTAAGGCGATTGATATCAATCCAGTTAGTATTGAAGAAGCAAAGAAAAGAGCCAAGGCCGAAGGTGTTGATAACTTAATAGAATTTGAAGTTCAAGATGCAACAAATACAACCTTTCCTGACAACTTCTTTGATATGGTTTTCTGTGGGAATGTAACCTCTCTCATTGAACAGAGAGAAAAGGCTTTTGCTGAATATATTCGTGTGCTTAAGAAAAATGGTTTTATAGCGGCCATTCCTATGTATTACATAAAAAAACCATCTAAAGAATTAATTGAAGACGTATCAGCTGCAATACAAGTTAATATTATCCCCTGGGATAGAAAGTATTGGTTTGAATTCTTTAAGGACGAAAAAATAGAATTATGTTGGTATGAAAATTATCAATTTGATACTATTAAGACTGAAGATGTTCATGCTTTTTCGGATGAAATATTAAAAAGAGACCATCTAAAGTGTTTGAAATTGGAGGCTTATGAAGTGCTTAAGAAAAAATATAGAGAGTTTATGATGCTATTTAGGGATAATTTAAGTCATATGGGTTACAGTTTAATGTTAATCAGAAAAACACAATATGAAGTGGATAATGAACTTTTCACATCAAGCATCATTACTGATGATAATCAAGTATATGGTTATTAATTAATAGGGAGGTATATGATGCGTGAGGTATGTATTATATCCCATTCTGGAGATCCAGATGGCATTTTTTCACAGGCACTTTTGTTAAAGCATACAAGAAACGCAGTTTCTCGTATTCATAGTTTTATGATTGAAAATGATGAAATCATCCAACTCCTAAAGCGTGATGAAATAAGAAATTGTAGTGAATTGTATATTGCAGATTTGCCGCTAAATGAAGCGGCTATAACTGATAGTGAATTATTAGAATTATTGTCAGATAAAGATTTATATTATTATGATCACCATTATTTGAGCAACAGTAGAGACAATCTTTTGAAGAATATTTGCAAAGTTTACTTGAGAGAAGAGGCAGTTTGTGCAGCTAAAATTATCTCTCGAGTTCTTTTTCCATTAGAGCCATATCCCGAATTTGTATCTGAAATAGCACAAGCTTGTGATTTTAATATTATAAATGACAGGTTTTGGGTAGGCCAGAAATTAAGAAGAATAATAAGCGTAATATCAATTGATGAAAGAGATGAACTTGTAGATGATATTATTCGAGGAACATGGTTTGACGGAATGAATCTTCATGAAAAATATGTGGCTAAAGAAAGTGAAGCTAATAAGTTGGAAAAGGCTGCGATTATGTTTATGAATGAAATGACAGAATTATTTGAGATTAAAGATTACAAATTTGCGATTTCATATGCATCACAAATTTTATACATGAAGCCTGGTCTAAGCAATTTAGCAGTATGCAATCCTCAATGTGATGCGGTCATTGTTTTATATGAGGGAAAGTCTGATGTATTATTAACAGCTGCATTAGGAATAAATGCAAATGCAATACCCATTTTGGAATATTGTGTTTATAAAGGAGGTGGAGGTAGAAATAACGCAGGAGGATATAAGTTAGAAAAAGAAAAAATAATAAGTCGTGAAAACTATCTAGAAATCAAGAACCATATTATAAAGGATTTTACAGAGTATTTAAAAACAATTGAATTTGAATATAATTATTAATTATAACCGTATTTAAAGTAAGTTTATGATTGTACATAAGAGGTTTCTAATGATATAAATTATAGGAGAAGAAAATGGAAAAATCAATACATCTACCAGTTATTGTAGGCGGTAAAAAAGTATATCCAAATGAGGATAGAGAGAACTATATTATTTCATATGATTCGGGTGTTAAAGTTGTAATTCCTACAATTACAAATGAGGAAATTCAACAATTACAAGAATCAAATAAATATATATTACATGATTTAAATATTCAAGAAATCATATCTTTTTTTGTGAAAGTTGGAAAATTTTGGAGAGTAAATAATTTAAACAATCCTTTATATGAAGAGGCACTTGTAAATTTATGTTTAATCAATGGCTACGATAAAAAGATGGCAATAAGAGAGTTAAACATTATTGGGTCAGCTTGTTCACAGTTATCGGGAATGTATGACTTGATTGATCTTGAACTTGGAAATAGATTCTATTTAGAAGAATGGGTTCCACGAGGAGATGTCTTAGTTCATGTTCAGCCAGTAGGAAACGTATTAAATATTATGGTTGGGAATGTACCTGTTTCAGGGATAATGTCATTACTTAGAAGCAGCCTTACAAAAAACCAAACAATTGCAAAAATACCTAAAAGAGATCCTATTACGGTAATGTATTTTGTCATGTCTATGATAGAGTTATTCCCAGACCATCCTATCACAAGATCAATGAATGTATTGTATTGGCCTGGTGGTAATGAAATCGAATCCACAATTATAGATATGGCAAATGCTGTATGTGTTTGGGGAAGCGAACAAGCAGTGAAAAGTATACGTTCAAAGGTTAAAAATGGTGTAAATGTAGTTGAATTTGGTCCAAAGATGAGTTATGCATTAGTGGGGAAAGAATCTGTTAACTGCGAAAAAGTTGCAATAGACCTTGCACACGATATTTCAATATACAATCAAGAAGCTTGTTTTTCACCACAAATTGCATTCGTTGAAGGAAATTACAAGTTGTTTATTGAGCATCTAAAAATGGGTTTAAAGTTATATAGCAAATTATTTCCAAAAGGAACAATTATTGCTGATGCCAATGCACATGTATCTCGGACAAGGTTAGAAGCGTTATATAATGGCAACGAAGTATATTATGATGACCAGAAGGAATGGACTATTATTACCATTAACAGCTTAGATGAGATTAACGAACACCCTCTTAATCGAGTTATTTTCGTTAAACCTATAAAGAATATCACGGACTGTCTTGAATATATTGATGAAACTGTTCAAACTATTGCAATTTCTCCATGGGACAGAAATGTAGAAATAAGAGAAATTGCAACCTTAAAAGGTGCAGCAAAAGTTACTGAAATAGGATTAGTAGAAGCAATGAGAAATGGATCAACACATGATAACGTATACCCAATGCAGCATTTAGTAAGATGGGTATGTGTTGAAAGAGGTTGTGATTACTGGGGTAAATACATTGAGGATGGGCCTTTAGACACTACTAAATGGATTATGATGAATGAAAAGGAATTAGAAAACATTGATGCTTACTTAGAAAATGATGTAATCTGAATTGAGGTGGAAATTGTGAGAGAAAGCAATGATATTATTGAAGTCAAAAACTTATGATTTTCCTATAAAATGAACGAAGATTACAAGGCGCTTGACAAACTGAAATTTTCTATAAAAAAGGCGAAATTACTGTGATTATGGGAGCAAGTGATGCTGGTAAATCTACGCTGCTTTGTTGCTTCAATGGTTTAATACCCAATTTTACAAAAGGGCATTATCAAGAGGTTTTTGTGTGTTGTAAAAATCTAAAGGAAGAGAGGGTTGGGACGCTTACAAAGGGCATTGGTTTAGTATTTCAAGATATTGAGTTACAGCTTTTTTCAACAAATACGCTACTGAAATTAGCCTTTTGTCCGGAAACCTTTGTGGTTTCTAAGGAGGAAATAGAAGATAGAATTCATAGTGTTTGTAAAAATATTAACTTAGAGGGTTTTGATAATAGAGAACCGGCGCATTCAGCTTGATGATTAAAATCTATGGCAAAGAATAAATTTGTATTGTTACAGTATTAAGTGCCATTACTTGTGACGTTATAGTTGGTTGGGGGCAAGAAATATTTAAAATATTACCGTTTGCACCTATTACTTCAATTATAGTTAATGATATTATACCACTACTTGCTAAGCATTATTATTGGTACTTTATACAAGAATAATTGGGTAGATATTATGGAAATGACGCCGGTTAAGAACAAATTAACTGTTTTGGTACTTTATTAATGGTTGTTGGGATTATAAGAGCAGTTACACTTGGTTTTGTAATTGGATTAACAAAATATGATAAGGTTATGTTTGTCAGGGTATAGGAAAGGGTATAAACGGATCATCAAATATAATTATATTAGTAGGTTCATGAGTAATACTAATGTTAATAGGTGTTCATTTGCAAGGGAAATCATGGAAGTACGAGTGAAAAAGGAGAGTATATATGCGAGTAAATGTGAATGGAAAAATAACTAATGTTAGTAAAAATGAAAAACTTTTAGATTTGTTGGAACAAATTGAATTAAATCCAAAGTCAGTAGTAATAGTATATAATGGAGAAACATTACCCAGAGATGAGTGGGATGCAGCTCATTTAAAAGAAGAGGATACAATAGAAATTATAAAGTTTATAGTTGGAGGTTGATATCTATGTCCACCGATATATATAATCTGATAAATGAGAAAGAAGTGCAAAGGTATTCAAGACAAATTATGCTTAAGGGTGTAGGCATAGAAGGACAAAAAAAGTTAAAGAATGCAAAGGTATTAGTTGTAGGCACTGGAGGACTTGGATCTCCAATTTTATATTATCTAGCGGCTGTAGGTGTTGGAACTCTTGGGATAGTAGATTTTGACATAGTTAATCGTACCAACCTACAGAGACAAATACTTCATTATGAAAAAGATCTTTCAAGATATAAAGTAGACTCTGCAGAGGAGAAATTGTTAGAGCTTAATAATAATATTAAAATTATTAAACATAAGCAAAAAATTGATGAATTTAATATTGAAAAAATTATAATTGATTATGATATTGTTGTTGATGCAGTTGATAATTTGAAATCTAGATATATTATTAACGATTTCTGCCATTTTTTGAATAAGCCACTGGTTGAAGGTGCTGTATCAGGTTTTGAGGGCATATTGTTAACAATTTTGCCCTCCTTTAAAACCTGTTGTTATAGATGTTTATTTCCAGAACAAGAAGAAGAGGCTGTTACATACGGAAGTGAAAACGGTATATTAGGGGCAGTTGCTGGCGGTCTTGGAAGTCTTATGGCATTAGAGGTTATAAAGCTAATATTAGGTATAGGAACACCTTTAACAAACAAAGTATTTGTTTATGATGGTTTAAATTTAAAATTTAGAGAAATAGAAATCGCTCATAAAAAAGATTGCATATTATGTGGTGAAGCACCACAATTAAAACGAGAGTTTTATTACTGAATATAATAAGGCACAATTATCTTTGACTATAGTGGAGGCATTATGAAAAAAATAATTACTACTGCTGCCTATCCATTCATTCCAGCAGAGCTTAACATGGCACATATGGCAAGTACATATATTCCAGCGGATGTGTATCATAGATTTATGAAATTGCTTGGGTATAATAGTGTTTTTGTTTCGGCTACGGATGTTCATGGTGTAGCCGTCAAAAATATATTGAAAAATAATGATATGGATTTAGAAGAAATAATTTGCACTTTTCACGAAAAATATAAAAAGTTATTTTCCTGTTTAAACGTAAAATTCGACACTTACAGCAGAACAGATACCAGGGATGTTGAAGAACTTGTTCGTCAATCTCTTATAAAGATTAAAGAAAAGGGTTATATTATTAAGAAAGAAAGTAGCAATTACTATTGTAAGCAATGTTCGGAATATCTTCCCAAGAGATTTCGTATTAAGACTCAAGAATTTACCCAAACAAATAAGATGAAGTTAAGTGGTAATCAAGAGGACATGTGCTGTTTTTTTTGTGGTAATACAGAAATTGCAGAACAAAAAATTGATCATTGGTTTCTTGACATTCCTAAAGGCAAAGAGATTATTAGTGAGATAGTTACAAAACAAACTAATAAAAACGTAAAAACATATTTAGAATCTGTAATCAATTTAGGTCTAAAGGAATGGGATTTTACAAGAGAGGACTATATAGGGATTAGGATTCCATTTGAAGAAAAAGAACAATATATTTATTTATGGTATGAGTCTTTGATTGCATATATGACACTCTTTGATAGAGAGGAAGATGTAGAACTTAGGCACTTTATGGGTAAAAATATTATTTACTATCATGGCATTATTTGGCCATTACTTTTAAGGGAAGGTTTAAATATTAAAAATATGGATATGCATATTTGTGCAAAGGGATTTATGAATATTACAAAATCAGACTCAGTACTAATAGATATTGAAAAAGCTGTTCAAAAATTTGATAAAGATTATTTAAGGTTTTATATTATATATAGAACCCAGGACACAATTGATGATTTTAGTTTTACAGAAAATCATTTTAAGCAGATCATAAATAAAGTTTTGTGCCGTCAGCTAGGCGGATTCCTTAATAGGTGTAGAAGTATTTTAATGAAAAATAAAGTAGAAAATGTTCCGAAATGGAATAAAGAAGACGAGTTATTAACGGACAGTAAGCCTTTATTAGAAGTGGCTATTTTAAATATGAATGTTAATAATGCATTAATGCTTGTAATTGAGTATATTAAAAAATGCGGAAAATATATTCAATTACATACTATATACAAATCACCTTCTAAGGAACAACTTGGTTTATTATGTCACATGATGGCATCAGTAATTATTTTGCTCAAACCTTTTATTCCGGATGTAATAAATAATTACAATATATTTAATAACATAGAATTAAAATCCTTGGATCAATTAGAATTTTTAGAAGGGGAAAAAGTAATATATAATAATTTGATATGGGAGATGCTTGATGAATAAACGTATAAGAAAAGGTGATACAGTTTATGTATGTGCACCTTCAAATTCCATGAGTGATATTAGTGATGAAATGATAAAAATAGGGGTAGAACGATTTAATACATTAGGGTATAATGTAAAAATAGGAAAAAATGCGAATAAAGAAGGGGTAATGGGAATTGCTTCTTTAGAAGATAGACTTGAAGATTTTGAAGCAGCATTTAACGATGAAAGAATTTCATTGATTATGCCCATTTTTGGAGGGTACAATTCTAATGAGTTGTTAAAACACTTAGATTATGGGAAAATAAATCGTTCTGGCAAGACTATCATTGGTTATAGTGATATTACAGCTTTACTGAATGCTATTAATATGAAAACGGGTAATAAAATGCTCCATGGTATCTCATTTTCATCTTTTTGTGATCCTAATATTTTTGATGAAGTCGTAAATATTTTTTTGAAAATAATTGAGGGAGAAAAAAATATTATTTTAGAGTCTCCAGAATATTGTGCCGAGGATTTATGGTTTTTGAAAAAAAAGTATGGACCTAGAGAAAAATATAAAAATACTGGTTGGCGGATTGTGAAAGAAGGAGAAGCGGAGGGGGAATTAGTAGGAGGTAACATTGATACTTTACTTACTTTGTTGGGTACAGAATTTTTCCCTAATATGGACAACAAAATATTATTAATTGAAGCTGAATTTAATCAAAATCCTAAAAAATTTATGCAAATGTTAACACAGCTCATGCAAATGGGATGTTTATCAATTATAAAAGGTCTAGTAGTAGGAGCTTTTTCACGGACAAACTTATTATATGAGCCCAATGTATTGGACGAAATGTTAATAAGGTATACAAAAGGATATAATTACCCTATTATTTCTAACACTCATTTTTCACATATAGATCCAATTTATACGATTCCAATTGGTGGTAGAGTCCATATCGATTGCATTGAGAAGCCGTCTATATGTATTAAAGATTCTTTGTATGATTGATGATAACTGAAAAATGAGTTTTTAAAAACGAAGTAAGTAAATATAAATAAATGTAAGGAGCTAAACTATGAATTCAATTTATATCACCACACCTATTTATTATGCTAGTGGAAGCCCACATTTAGGTCATGCCTATACCACGATACTTGTCGATAGCTTTATAAAGTATTATAAAATGCTTGGTTATGATACTAAATTTACAACTGGAACTGACGAACATGGGTTGAAAATTGAAAGAATATCAGAAAAAAATAATAAAAAACCTGAAGAGTTAGTAAATGAATTGGCAAAGAAATTTCAAAACGCATGGGGCAAATTAGAAATTGAATATGATGATTTTATAAGAACAACTGAAGATAGACATAAAACGGTAGTAATGGATATGTGGAACAGAATGGAGAAAAATGGAGATATTTATCTTGGTAAATATGAAGGATTGTATTGTGTTGATTGTGAACAATACTATGCGGAAGGTGAATTGCTAGAAGATAACGTATGTCCTATCCATAACAAAAACGTTGAAGTTATGAGTGAAGATACTTACTTTTTTAAGTTATCTAAGTACCATGATACTTTAACAAAATATATTGAAGATAATCCTGATTTTATACAGCCTATTACAAGAAAAAATGAAGTATTAGGTTTTTTAAGATGCAATACATTGCAGGACCTTTCAATATCCAGAACTTCCTTTAAATGGGGAATACCTGTACCAAATGATGACAAGCATATTATGTATGTATGGATAGATGCATTAACAAACTATATCTCTAGTTTAGGTGGCATAGATTCAGAAGATTTTATACAATATTGGTCAAACACAATTCATTTTATTGGGAAAGACATTCTAAGATTTCATGCCATTTATTGGCCGTGTATGCTTCTTTCGGTTGGAATTCCATTGCCTAAAGCGATTATTGTACATGGGTGGTGGACGATTTCAAATAAAAAGATATCAAAGTCAGATCCAGCTACGAAAATAGATCCTACAGCTTTAGCGGAAGATATTACCTTAGATGGACTTAGATATTTTTTATTAAAGGAATTAACACTAGGAAAAGATGGAAATATTGATTGGAATCATTTAATAGCTAGTTTGAATTCAGGACTTGCAAACAATATTGGAAATCTTGTTAATAGAACGGTTAATATGATTAATAAATATCTTGGAGGGGAAACTCCTATAGTTTTAATGGATACAATAAATGAGTTTGATTTAGAAGTAAAAAATGGTGCCTTTGTGATGGTAGAAAAAGCAATGAGTTATATGGATGAATTTAACCCAGCAGGTGCAGTAAATAGCATTATTGAGTACGGTAATATACTTAATGGTTATTTAGATAAAACATTGCCATGGCAGTTAGTAAAATACCCTGAACAGAAGGATAGACTTGGTGAAATATTTGCATATTTAATTGAAGGAATTAGATGGATTTCAAATTTGATATATCCATTTACGCCTAAAATTGCTACAGTCATTAAAGAACAAGTAGATTTTGAAAAAGAATTTAAATGGGTATTAGAGTTTGAACTTAATAAGAAAGTCATTCTAAATGATGGAATTATCGTATTTAAACGTATTAGCAAGGACGAAGAAAAGGAATTGCTTGAAAAATGGGAGAAGTAAAAAAAATAAATAAAATTGTTTTAGATAAGAATATTTCACCAACTATTTTTATTGGGTCTTCTATGTCTCAAAAAGAGGTCAAAGCTATAATGAAAATTGAAGCTGATATAAAACCTCCAATAAGAAGAGGTGATTTAAAACAAATCAATCCACATACACAACTGGTTGCCATTGTTGATGGCATTTTTTACTCTAATCTTGCTATATCACCAAGAGAGATACTGGATCTTTTAGAAAGAGGTATAACTGTTATTGGTAGCTCTAGCATGGGTGCATTGAGGGCAGTAGAGCTTGATAGATATGGAATGGAGGGTATTGGGAGAATTTATAATATGTATAAAAATAATATTATACAATCTGATGCTGAGGTTGCCTTGACATTTTCGCCTAAAGATTATAAACCAATAACTGAGCCATTAGTTAATATTAGATATGCGATAAAGGAAGCGGAAGAGCATCAGATTGTTAGTGTATCAGAAGTAAATACCATCGTAGAATGTGCGAAGCGTATTTACTTTAGTGACTTGTCATACAATAACTTATTCAAGACACTGAAGGGTTTAATTAGAGAAGAAACGATTGAAAAACTTAATAGATTTATAAATGAAAACAAACAGAGGCTTGATCTGAAAAGAAACGATGCTATTGAACTCATAAACTATATTGATGATATGTATGAAAGATATGGTAAATGCTAATTAGTCTATACGACTAGATGGTTGATCGATACGTATCAGCAAGTTTAAAAATTATGGTTGAAGTACATCCCTTTCCGAAACTTGCTCTTTCTGTCAGCAAACAGCTACTGAATCTTACGGAATTCGAAGGATTATTAGGATTTCTAACAAATATAAGCGGAAAGGAATAGATTAGTTGAAAAGCTACTATTCTATCAAAGCAAATATAGAGATCTTAAAAGAATTATGGCATGAGAACTATGTTGAGATTCTAGATTTAAATGAATCAGTACCATTCTAATTACATATACGGGGAAATGCCTAGACTGTGTTTCACTATACTAAAGATATGAGGTGGTAAACAATTTGGTAAAGAAATTCATTGACATTCGCTATTATATGTTACTTCTTGGAGATTTACAATAATTAAATATACCGGAAACACCAAAAAGGCATTCGGAATTTTACATTCTGAATGCCTTTCTTTTTACTAAGCACGAGACGAGACTCGAACTCGCGACCCTCTCCTTGGCAAGGAAGCAGTTAATTATTATTTGTCCTGTAAGACAAAAGTACCTGTCCCCATTGACTGAGCTATTTATTATATGAAATAATTAATTAATTAAATTATTTAACATTACAAATCTATTACATTTTAAATATAAGATTGTTATTATAAAATATTAAGTATATACTAAGGGCGAGCTTCCATCGACGAACTTTAGGAAAGTGAAAATAGAAATAAAAAATGTTAATTTTTAACCAATTAATGGAGGTAAATTTATGAGAAATAAAAAATTAAATAGGATTTTGACTATGACGTTATCAGCAACATTGATGATTGGCTTGTTTAGTTCAAACATAAATATGGTTCATGCTAGTTTGTCCGCAGACAAAGTGAGTATAGAACTGGAAATAGGCAATGATAACGAGAAAAACAATTTAATATCTTACAAAGCAGATTCAGAAGGAAATATATCTGGTCCAGAAGATTTTACGATGGAAAATAATGATATTTATATACTGGACTCAACAGATAATAAAGTAATTAAATCTACTAACAATCAAGTTTCAAATATAATAAATCTGCATAAGAAGGCTATAAAAATTGCAAGTAATAATAATAATTTGTATACTCTAAATAATGACTTTAGTATTACTAAGTATGATGAACTTGGCAATGATTCAACAATAGAGCTTGATAAAAATATTGTTGACGAAGCGATTGTAGATTTTCAGGCAATCGACAACTATCTATATATTACTACAACAGAAGGGAATAGTGGAAAAACTTATAAAATAAATCTGGATGCAGATAATGAAGGAATTTATAAGAGCAGTGAAAGCTTTGAGGGAAGAATTTTTGATAAAAATACTATTTATAGAAATGAATTAATACCTGAAGAAGGGAACAGCATAGGACATAGTTGTGAAATGACAATTCAAGACATTCAAACTGGTTCAGAATTTAGTATATTGCTAACCTCAAAGCATTGGGTAATGGGGGCTCAATACTTAGGTATTGATGAAAAAGGAAATTATAGGATTAAGTTAATTGAGATGGAAACAAAAAAAGATTATACTACAGAAGTAGAAGAAACTATAAGAACAATAAACCCCAATGGACAATTAGTAGGAATTAAAGCTGAAGTTAAACAAAAAAAATCTATTCCGAATCAAACTAAAGTTTTTGAAAACGAGATGTATGGAATTAATAATTTGGAAAAATCCGTGCAAATTGCTAAGGTAACTTCTCCAAATGAAAGTAGTTTAGAACAATTTAAATCTAAATTGGATAATGATACAGAAATATTGGATGAAAATCAAGATTCAGAATTACTAATTGAAAATACAGCAACTACAGCCGTATCAACAATTAGTAGAAGTACGATTATGTCTAGTGCTAAAACTTATCACACATCTTTTGCTTGGACTTGTAGTAGCTCAAATTTAGCTGCAATGACAAGTTGGATTAAACCACGTTATGTAGGTTCGGCTGGCAGTTATAGTTGTATGCCATATTGTTGGGGAGGATTTGCTTCTAGAAACCAGTTTATTACAGCTATGAATAATAGTGGTAGAGTTGGGAATATTAATTGTCCATATACGGGATATGTTAGTAATACATATGGACTTGACTGTTCAGGTTTTGTGTCAAGAGCTTGGGGGTTAACAACTAAATATTCAACTAGGAGTATTACAGATGTAACGACAAACATTAATACATCAGCTTTACAACAAGGTGACGCACTTAATTTGAGCGGAAAACATATAGTGTTATTTGAAAAATTAGATTCAAGTGGTAATTATGTGCTTTACGAAGCGACGCAAATGAATAGTTACGACAGGGTGGCACATACTATACGTTCTGCTACTAGCTTGTCCACTTATACGCCAATAAAGTATAATTATGTTTATTAATTTTACATAAAGGAGCTTTTAAATGAAAAAAATTTTTATTATATTTTTAGCAATTTTTTTAGTTGGTTGTAGTCCAGCTGATAAAGAAACTGCTACTAAGAAAGATACTAACACAAATATTGCTAATTATACGTTTTCAACTTACAATATTAAGCTTGGAATAGCTACGAAAGATCTAGTTCTCAAAGATCCGTATTTCATAACAATTGACGGACAAAATAATTATGTATATAAAAAACAGAATTCTGAGTGTAAATTACAAAAAAATGATTTGCTTCTTGTTATTGAAGAAGAGGAGGAATATTATAGGGTAGAAGTGGCATTTGGCGATGTACCGAGAAGTAGGGGCTATGTGGATAAAGATGAGATTAGTTTCAATGAGGCGCTTTTTGAAGATGCGAATCAGGTGCGAATTGAACAAGCAATGACTTATGATAGTAAAAATGGCAAAGAGATTGACCTGAAAAGTGGTACGGGTAGTGTTGAGGAAAGGGAGGGAGAATGGATTTTGCTTCAATTACCAGGAGGTGGAAGCGCTTTTTGGATTAAAACTTCATCTCTAAATTTTAACCTTGATGCAGAAGCAGAGTTGTTGGATATATCTATTGTAGACTAAGATTAAATTAGCTGCTGGTGTATATGCGTAGACGAAAAGTCAGATTATCTCCAATGTTGTCTAGGTGTTTTTCGGGAGATACAGAGAATAATTTTAGAGTGAAGACTTCTTTAATAAAAGCACCAATATATTCAGTGATAAGAATGATAAAGAAAGACGTACAGAATTGCAAATAGAATACATTTGGAAGAATAATCCATGCCTTTACAAGTGATATAAAAGTGAATTAAATAACTTTATGACATCAAAAAGCATTCGGAATTTTAACCTTCTGAATGCTTTTCTTTTTGCTAAGCACGAGACGAGACTCGAACTCGCGACCCTCTCCTTGGCAAGGAGATGCTCTACCACTGAGCCACTCATGCATATCTTATTATGAAGAAGTTAATTATTATTGGTCCTATAAGACGAAAGTGCCTGTCCCCTTTGGGCCGCCTTTTGGACCGATGCAGTTGAGGGGACTTGAACCCCTACCCAAGTAATATGGACTAGATCCTTAGTCTAGCGCGTATGCCAATTCCGCCACAACTGCGCATGAAATACTTGTTAGATGCTTCGTGTGAGATATGAGCCACCCGGGACTCGAACCCGGGACACCTAGATTAAAAGTCTAGTGCTCTAGCCAGCTGAGCTAGTAGCCCGAAGTTGAAAAATTATCTCAACAGCAAGGATGATTTTACTACAAAACAACATCGATGTCAATACCATTCTGCAATTTTCATAAATAATACCATTTCAATTTTCAAAATAATAAACTTATAAATGAAAGTTAATCTAAACAAAGGTCTGAGTAGTGCATAGCATTATTTTTGCCATTACGTTTGACATGATAAAGTGCCCTGTCAGCGGACTCAAGTATATATAAAATACGTTTTTCATCGTCAGGTACCATAGTGGTCACACCACCACTAATAGTGACGTATGGACGCTTATCATTGTCTTTGTGAAGAATGTTTAAGCTTTCGATTTTTTCACATACTTGTTTGGCAAAATGAATAGCTTCTTCTTTTTCGAGTACAGGCAAAATGATAATGAATTCTTCGCCACCATATCTCCCCATTGAACAATAATGATTTTTAGAAAACTCAAGGCACAAATCCTCGATTGCAGTAGCAACTTCAACAAGACAAGCGTCGCCTTTAACATGTCCATAACAATCATTATACTTTTTGAAATTATCGATATCAATAATAATTATAGATAGGTTTTGAGAATTAAGCTTACAATATTTCCAATTGCTTTTTAGAATGTCTTCAATTCTTCTTCTGTTATTGACTCCAGTCAAGGCGTCGGAGTAGGAATAGACGGAAAGTTCCCGATTGTATTCCTTTAGTACCATGTTTTTTTCTTTGAACTTACTAAACAGTTGAAATTCAGTTAATTTATTTAAATATACCGCATAGGATATTATACTTGATACAAAGATCATTAATAGAGTACTGCAAAAGCTGGTGGCATCAAATTCAAAAAAGAACATCATAAATATTGAATAAAGAATTGTTACGATTAAATGTTGGATGAATATAATTGCAGGTGTAACAAATATAAGAGTAGCTATGAGCATAATAAAGGAAAAGAGTATAAATATATTTTTCTCCAATAGAGATATACTAATGGCAACAGATAAAATCATGATGTTTTGAATGGGAATGATTACTAAGAAGTTTCTTTTCGTTTGAAGTGACAAAGAAGTTTTTAAATGTTTTAAAATATAAAAAAACACCAGTATAAACAACATCATTAAAAAACTCATAGTTGCAGAAACGAGATAGTGGGATTCGTTTGTTTTTTTATACAAGATAGTATAGTAGGTAGAAAATAATGATGAAATCAAAAAAATCGATCCAAATAAATAGAACAATCTTACGATGTCGGCGCTAAAAATATAAGCATAGTACTTATTTTCTAGCTCATCATCAATTTTGGGTATATTCAAGAATGAAAACACTTTTTTTAGCATTGCGATGTATCCCCCGATAGCATTGTATCTTATATTCAACATTTTATATTATAAACTTGTAAAAAGCAATTTTATTTTGCGTAAATAGTTTAATGTTCTAAAAATAGCTAGGACCAATATTCTAATCACTAGCTATTTTGTACTGTTTTCTTAAATTTTTATAAAATAAAATTATTTACCAGTGATTCAAAAGTATCTCTTTTTCTAATTAAGGTAGACTCACCGTTTGTTGTAACCAATACTTCAGCAGGACGTAGTCTATTATTATAATTAGATGCCATACAATAACCATATGCTCCAGCGTCTAAAATACCCAGCAAATCATTTTCGTATATTTCTGGAAGCATTCTTTCTTTAGCAATAATATCTCCAGATTCACAAATATTTCCAACAATTGTTACGAATTCACTTTTAGTTGATGGTTTGCCTGCTATTCGATAAATTTCTATATCATGGTGACTATCATACATAATTGGTCTATTTAATACGTTAAAACCTAAGTCTGTACCAATATATTTTATATCATAATTTGTTTTAATAGAGTGAACGGTACCAATAAGCAAACCACATTCAGCAACAATATATCTGCCTGGTTCAATTTTGAACAAGAGTTCTTTCCCATAATCTTTAGCAAAGGCATACAATACGCCATCTAACTTTTTACCTAACGCCTTTAAATCTAAACGAGGCTGATGATCAAGTTTTTTGTAAGGAATCCCAAAACCACCACCTAAATCAATAAAATCTAAATCTTTAAAATTCATAGCAATACGAAGAAGTGAATTGATACCTTCAATGTATTTGTCGCCTTCCATAAATAAGGAACCAATATGCTGGTTAATCCCTGTTAGATGAAGATTGTATTTTTCAAGTATCTCTTTTACCTCTTTAATTTTCGTAGGCTCTACACCAAATTTCGTTTTTTTGCCACCAGTTACAACCTTTTCATGATGACCGGCACCAACGCCTGGGTTAAATCTAACACATACTTTTCCACCTTGATTTATTTTTCCTAGCATTTCTAATTGAGAAAGAGAATCTACACTTATTGTTATGTTGCGATTAAGTGCATATTGCATTTCTTCAGCAGATACATTATTGCTAATAAATAATATTTGTTCAGACTTAAAGCCTGCCATTTCTTCAAGATAGATCTCGCCAGGAGACATTGCATCAACATTAAGATCTTCATCCTTTGCGATTTTCAAGAGGGATAGATTTCCATTCGCTTTTACGGAATAGTTTACTGAAAAGTTAGGATATGTTACAAGACCTTTTAATTCCTTGCATCGAGCTCTTAGTATGTCTTCATTATAAACATATAGAGGACTACCATATTTTTTGATTAATTCATGGGGTGTAGTATTGGCAAAAAAATTGGTATTTGTAGAAACTAGATTATGCGTATTTAACATTTTGCTATCTCCTTTTTAACGGTTGTTTTTATGATCTATTACTGCAATTTCATTGATAAAGGATTCTCTGATTAAGCTTAATAGGGTTGAATTCTTTGAATATAAGCATTGTTTAAAATTACCGGCTATAACCTCTTTGGTATCTGCGATAAGCTTAATTGAGTCATTTGGCTCAGTAGGGTAGTATATATGTTCAGCGGCATCTGTTAAATCAGATGGAGAAAGAATTACTACTTTTAGGTTATTGGCTATAGCGGCTTTTAAATCATGTTCTAACAGATGGATCACTTCCTTATCACAGGAAATATATATTCTTTTTTCTGCGGACTCAATAATATTTTTAAACTTACTTACTATATGATGTTCACCGGTAATAGTAATGTAAGGCTCCTGATTTGATGATGTAAACGTGAGGTTTTCTCTGATGACGTTTATATTAGTTTGAAAGTCTCGTTCAGCATTTTTGATAAGTTCTTCTTTTGGTACCGCTATGTATTTCGAGGAAGCACCTTCAATTAGATATGCATATCCTTTGTCGACTAAGCTTGATAGGGCAGCATAAGCGTTAGACCTCGAAATACCAGAAAGCTTAGCAGCTTCATATCCGGTAAGCTCACTATTTTTGCATAAATGAATATATATAATAGCTTCTTGTTGCGTAAAACCTATTTTTTTTAAAGAGTTTAATAACATCGATTCACTTCCTTAGTATTTCTTTATAGAACCACTATATACTAGCGATGTTGTAAAGTCAAGAATAACATAGAAAAAATTGCTCATGCAGAATTGCTTATGCAGTAATTTCTTACGAAATAAAATCTAAGACATATGGCTATTAATTTTCATTTACATTATTTCATTTTACTTGGTGAAGGCCATGTCATGAAAGTTTATTAGTAAACAAAAAAGTCCCTTAAAAAGGGACAATGTATAAGAATAAAAAAAACCCAATTGGGTTTAGCCTTGAATTAAATATTGAATTAATTGTTTCATATCATCAGGATCAGATGCAATGATTTCAATCTCTGGAATAGTTCCATCAGAAAAAATTTGTGCTAGTGAAAAATATTGTGATAATTTTGACTTAAGATTTAAACAATCGCCGTCAGATGTAATCAACTCAACTTTTCCATTACACTTATCAATTACTTCGAAAAATCTTACGATATCAGTAATGTTTTTAATTTTCATGTGTTGTACCTCCTTATAAATTAGTAAACCTAATTGGTTTATTGATATTATTATAACACTTATAAATTAAAACAGATATGGGAAATCCTTACAAAGTTTCCTTTAGTTAATTGAAAATTTAGAATATTATGCACTAATTTGTGAAAACTATGGTTGTATTTATCATCTTTAAGAAAGGAAGAGCATAATATGGCAAAAGCAGGGATGAGGAGGCCAGATCCAGAAGAGCCTCATGGAACAGAAAGTAATGAAAAACAAAGTTTTACTAAAAACGCTCAAAGACCCGTACCACAGATACAAGGAAGAGCAAGGAATGGACATGAAAAAGCCAATCCAGAGTAGGTAATTAAAAGAAATCATGAAACGAGAATTATGAAACGAGCATCAACAAAAGAGTATCAACAAACGAAAATCAATAAACGAAAATAACAAACGAAAATGATTAAACGAAAATCATCAAACAAAAATAATCAACCAAATCATCAAACGAAAATCAACATAATAAAACTTGACCAAAATAAAAAATTGAGCTCTAAATTAAGTTACAAATCAAATGATAGCAATCAACATTTGATCTGTATTTCAAAATTTAGGCTCATTTATTATTAAGAATGAGGTTCTGATTAAGCATTTAAGGTGCTTCCGCAGATAGTTAGCTAAGGTGTAACACTACATTTTCTCAGGAACTTCTATACCTAAAATATTTAAGCATATGTTCATAACAGTAATAATTAATTGGCATAAAGCCATCCAAGATTTTTGTTGATTCACATCTTCTTGATTTAAAATGTGATGTGTATGATAAAAAGCGTTTACCAATGTAGATAAATCATATACATATTCACAAACAATGCTAGGAGCTCTATCTTTTGCAGCCAGATTCAGTACTTCTGGTAATTCGTTCAACTTTAAGAAAATATTTCTTTCTACTTCACTAGCAGGTAAAGCAATATTACTTGGAGTAATATTTAGGTCCTGTAGTTTTTTAATAATATTGTTTAAGCGTACATAACTATATAATAAATAAGGCCCTGTTTTTCCTTCAAAGGAAGAAAATTTCTCTAAATCAAAAACATAGTCCTTTGTTCTAAAGTTACTAAGATCAGCAAATTTTAAAGTTGCAAGTCCGATTTGCTTTGAAATGGTATTTACATCGAGGTCTTCTTTGTCTCTGACTTTTTCTCTTGCATTGGCTTCAACCATATCAATTAACTCGGATAGTTTAATCGTACCGCCATCTCTTGTTTTAAAAGGCTTTCCGTCCTTGCCATTCATGGTACCAAAGCCAATGTGCTCAAGACTTGTTTTTTCTGGAACAATGCCATTTTGGTAAGCGCATAAAAATACTTGCTTAAAGTGAGTGCTTTGTCGATTATCTACCACATATAAAATAATATCAGGATTAAAGTCTTCCATTCTTTGGTAAAGCGTTGCTAAATCCGTTGTTGTATATAAAATGGAACCATCCGTTTTGTATAATAAAAGGGGAGGAAGTGCTTGTTCATCTTCTGTAGTTAGAATATCAACCACCAAAGCACCTTCGCTTTCATATACGACTTCCTTATTTTCTAAATGATTTACAACCTTACTTACAAAAGGATTGCTATGACTTTCTCCATACCATAAATCAAAGTCAACATTTAAGCGTTTATAATTAATTTTGATATCATTCAGAGAAACATCAACGATATGTTGCCATAAAGCTAAATAGCCCTTGCTTCCATTTTGAAGCTTAAAGGTTGCTTCCTTCGCAGATGCTAGTACATTTTCATCTTCTTTGCTAAGCTTGCTAATGTAAGGATATATTTGTGCTAAGTCATCTAAAGAAAATGGAGGTTCTGTAGGGTATTCACCTAAAAAAGCATCATCAAAGTAGGGAAGACCTGCATATCTTCGCTCACATTCCGATATAATCATACCCATTTGTAAACCCCAGTCACCAAGGTGAGTATCTGCAATTACGTCATGGCCTAAAAATCTCATTAATCTTTTCAGGGATTCGCCTATAATTGCTGATCGTAAGTGTCCAACGTGTAAGGGTTTGGCAATGTTAGGACCACCATAATCCATGATGATTTTTAAGGGATTATTTACAATCTCACAGCCTACTCTTGGATCACTAGCGAGGTGATTCATATGATTGGCAAGATAACTATCTTTTAAAGTAATATTTATAAAACCAGGCTTTACAGTTTCAATAAATTCAATTATTTCATCTATACCCTCAAAGGATTTTAATTCAGCAATTACTTCATCACTAATTATAAAAGGTGCTTTCTTGTATTCCTTAGAAGCACTCATCGCACCATTACATTGAAATTGGCAGAGGTCCGGCCTTTGTGATCGAACAACACCACCGTATTTTTCATCATAGCCTAAACGCGTAAAGGCTTGTTTAATAAAGTTGGATAGGACATCAGTTAACATATTTCTACTCCTTTAGAATCTAAAAAATTCCACTACTTTCCTACTGGATAAAAAGGTAGTTGCCCTTTTCATGTATAATATATATACCAGAAATATTGTTTTCTGACAAATATATTTCACATGAAAGTTCAACTAATGTCTTTTTGTGGTATAATCATTATATAATAGAATAAAACAATAGTAAAGATAAGCTTGAATCTAGGCAAGAAAATCGGCTGCGCCGCGTTAAATAACTTTGTTATTTATACGTAGATTTAAAACTTGCGTTACCTATCTGCCGCTTTTCCAATTGCTTATGCAGAAGTTTTATTATGAATAAAAAAGCCTAGACATGCAGTAAGACTTATTATAAACTTAATACATGTGCGATTACTAATAGGAGGAAATACTAGTGGAATTAAAAATACTGACAGATTCTAGTTGTGATTTGCCACTCAAATATGTAGAAGAAAACGCTCATATCCTTCAATTAATAGGTATGCCAATACATATTGATAACGAAGAATATATAGATGATTTAGGAAAAACACTAACTCATGATTTCTTTTATAAAAAACTAAGTGAGGGCGTATTTCCAACTACTTCTCAAATTAATTTGCTTGTGTTTTTAGAGCATTATAAGAAATGCTACGAAAAGGGTGAAGCCTTGATTTATTTAGGTTTATCTTCAGGACTTAGTGGGACTATGAATAATGCAGTATTGGCAAAAAATATGTTTCTAGAAGAACATGATGATGCTGATATTACAATTGTTGATACGATTGCCGCCTCAGGTGGATTAGGAGCGTTGGTTGCTCATGTAGTTGAATTAGCCAAAGAAGGGAAGTCGAAGGGCGAAATACTTACATGGATAGATGATCATATTTTGAAAATCAATCACTGGTTTGCTATAGATGATTTGGAGCATTTGAAAAATGGTGGTAGAATACCAGCAGCGATTGCATTGGTTGGTACTGCTCTTAAAGTAAAACCAATCCTAACAATAGCTCATAATGGTAAGATAAAATCATATGCTTCGGTTAGAGGAAGACATAAGTCAATTAAATACTTATATGATAAATTCACTGAAAATATTGAGGAAGTAGAACATAAACACGTTTTTATATGTCATGCACATTGCATTGAGGATGCGCAAAAACTTGAGGAATTGATACTTAAAGAGTATAAACCAAAAGAATTATACATAACTGAATTATCTGCTACGATAGGCACTCATGTGGGCCTTGGTATGTTAGCAGTGGCATTTGTAGGTAAGAATATTAGAGAAGATAAATAAAAAATAAAAAAACTGCGAAAGCAGTTTTTTTTATTCATTAAGAAGGTTCCGCATAAGCAATTTGAAAAGCGGCAGATAGGTAACGAGAGTATTCATTCGACGTATAAATAACAAAGTTATTTAACGCGGCGCAGCTGATTTTCTTGTGATTGTTCAGTTTAATTTAATTGGCTAAATCACTTCATATTATGATATTAAATATGAAATTAAAGAAGCTTTTGTGATAGAATCATCCACTTTTGATGAAGCTGTATCATCCTCAGTATCTTTCGAAGTTTTAAATTCAGATGTTACAATTTCAAGCGACATATTAAAATCCTTTTCCATAGTTAATCTCCCTTTTTTGATTCCCCAATCAATTAAAGCAAGAGTTTATTTGTTTATTATTATAACATATTTCCACGGAGTAGTCAAAAAAAAAGTTAATTTTATCTGAATTTTCTTTTTATGAAATAATAAGACGTTTGTTCTTGCGTTAATTCAGGTAATTTTTTTTAATTATCATACAAATCACATTAGACTTTATATAACCGTCTTCAATAGTATATGAAGGCCTTGCTCAATATATACAAAAGAATTGTATAAAATTACTATTGAACTGCTGATAAAATAAAAATATAATAAACTAAAGATTTTTAAAACTACATATGAAGGAGTTTTCCGAGATGACCTTACATAACGATTGGGATCAAATCATTGGGCAGGAATTTAACAAAGAATACTATATAAAAATACAAGAATTTTTAATACAACAATATAAGACTAAGATTGTTTATCCAGATATGCAGCAAATATTTACAGCATTAAAACTAACTCCGTTTGCTGATGTACGAGTTGTAATTCTGGGGCAGGATCCTTACCATGGCCCAAACCAAGCGCATGGTTTAAGCTTTTCTGTTGCACCAGGAGTTGATTTGCCACCCTCCTTAAAAAATATATACAAAGAGTTATCTAACGATCTGAATTGTGATATACCAAGCCATGGTTGCTTAGAAGGATGGGCTAAGCAAGGAGTTTTACTGTTAAATGCGGTGCTTACTGTAGAAGCGGCTCAAGCATCATCCCATAGCAATATTGGGTGGCAATATTTCACGGATGAAATAATGATTAAGCTAAATGAAAGAGAAGAGCCAGTGGTATTTATATTGTGGGGAAATTATGCGCGTTCAAAAAAAGCACTTATTACTGAAAAAAAGCATTTCATATTAGAATCAGTTCATCCAAGTCCTTTATCAGCTTATCGAGGGTTTTTTGGAAGCAAACCCTTTTCTAAAACCAATGACTACTTACATTCTATTGGTAGGAAACAAATTGACTGGAAAATATATCCCTTGGAGTAGAAAAAAACACGGTAGATTCATATCCCTTGATATAATTCAACCGTGTTATTCTTTTATCTTATGTAAGGTTGTACTAATTAGACTTAACAGAATAGTTTAGTAGTTTCTGAATGGACTGTAAAGATTTAAGCCGACACCATAACCATAGCCAGGATAACCGTAACCACTTCCATAACCATAGCCACCATAGCCGCCATAGCCGTAACCACTTCCATATCCACCAAGACCATAGCCACCAAGACCATAGCCACCAAGACCATAGCCACCATAACCATAGCCATAGTTAAATAGACTAGCTAAGTTTGAGCCGTAAGGAGTACTTCTAAATGGGCATCTTCTATACATAATATCCCTCCTTTGATAGAGCCTTACATCTTATTTTATTCATTTGGGATATTTTGTGTGACAAGTATTCAGTGGTCTTATACATCTTAACAAGTACAAATAGAACCTTCCTCAAGTTGGAAGACTTTTGTTATTGTTATTGTAGGGGATAGAGTTATTATTAAGAATAGTGATTTAACAACAGAACGGGTCCCTTCTCTAAAGGTTAATTGAAAAGGGATATTTCCTTTAACAAGTATATTCATTATACTATGTACTTGATTTAAGTTAATGGTACATAGCTCATCATATTCTTTAAAGAGGTATTTAGATAACAAGCCAATTATATCTTTGCATTTTTCTTCATTCATATAGGTATCCTGAAATATGTGATATATAATTTATTATATTCAGCAAGGTTCCCTTTGGAAGCTTGTTATATATTATGTTATTGCCATCGCTAAGTAAAATAAAATACCAGTTGCAGATATAATTAGTGTAATAACGAGAGAGATACTTAAACGATCAGCTTTTCGTTTTAAACGCATAGTATTTACTAATATTGATACGAAAGAAATAATAAAAAGCAAAATACAAACTATAAATGACCAGAATAATAAGTTTTGATCCCAAAAGGTCCTAACAGTAACATCGAAGAAGTGATCAAAAAAAGTAGCCTGTTGAGGTTTGGCTTTATCAGTAAGCATAATGAAAACACCTAAAATAATCCAAACGATCAAACGAGCAATTTTTACCCACTTAACAAGTAGGTCGGGACCTGTTCTTTTTTCTGGCTTTAAATGTTCAACATGTAACATATATAAACCTCCAATACCCATTATTCTACTAACATTATACCATAATTTTCAATATATTTAAAGACAAGGTTAAAAAATAAAAAACCAATATGACTTTTATAATATTGACTTTGCAAAATAGAGTTGCTATAATATTTTTATAGAAAACCTTTTCTATAAGGAGGTTGATGGTTATTCATAAAAAAACAACAATCATTGATGTTGCAAGATTGTCAGGTTTTTCAATCTCAACAGTCTCGCGTGTTCTCAATGGTAACTACCCAGTAAAGCGGTCTACAAAAGAAAAAATTCAAGAAACGATAGATGAATTGAAGTTTTCTCCCAATATTCTTGCCAGAGGATTAATAGGAGCAAAAACCTCTACCATTGGTATTATTGTACCATCATTAGAAAACCTTTTCTTTTCTGAATTAATTAGAGGAATTGACGACATTCTAAGGGATAACGATTATACTGCTTTTATTTGTTCGACAAATGAAGATGATATTCTTGAAAAGAAGCATATTTCTAATCTTGTTGATCGTAAGGTTGATGGCATTATTTCAATTTCTCCGGACACAAGATGTATGGGGAGCGAATATGAGGTTATTGCGAAATCCATGCCAGTAATTATTGTAAATGGAGAACATGAGGGTTTAAACTATCATTGTGTTTCGAGTGATCAAGGAGCAGGAACAATCAATGCATTAGAATATTTAATTTCTGAAGGACATAAGAACATAGCATTTCTTCGAGGTCATGACATTTTTGCATATAACATAAAAGAAGACCTTTTTCGAGATTTACTCCTAGAAAAAGGTTTAAAGCTTGAGGAAGCACTCGTTGCGAGAATCAGTGCGGGTAACTCTATATCAACAGTAGATGAAAGTATGTTGGCAATGCTTAAAATTTTTAATGAAAGAAGAGATTTTACTGCATTATTCGCATGTAATGATTTGATGGCAGTCGGAGCGTTGAATGCGGCACTTCAACTTAATATTAAAGTGCCTCAAGAACTTAGAATTATTGGGTTTGACAACACTTTGATTTGCGACATAACCCAACCAACGCTGTCTAGTGTAGATCAAGGAATGAAATTATTAGGAGTGACATCTGCACAGAAGATGATGGCATTAATAAATGGGGATGCATCGACGATAAGCAATAATATTATAAAAACAAAATTAGTCTTAAGGAAGACTTAATATATGGAGGTAATGATGAAGCAAAAATTAGAGGCAGAATTTATTCGAAGATATGGAACGAGTGAAGAAAAGATTCATTTCTATTTTTCGCCAGGAAGAGTGAATTTAATTGGCGAACATATTGACTATAATGGTGGATTTGTGTTCCCCTGCGCACTCGATATGGGAACCTATTTAGCAATCCGAAAGCGAGCTGACAAAGAAGTTCATTTTGCGACCATCAACTTTTCATTATCTACCCATATTGAGTTAACAGAAACCATAGAGAACAATGTAAATGATGGGTGGTCTAATTATCCAAAAGGTATCATCAAAGCTTTTCTTGATACGAACATTGCACTTTCAGGAATGGATTTATTGTACTTTGGTAATATACCAAATAGCTCGGGACTTTCTTCTTCTGCTTCAATAGAAGTGGTCACGGCCTTTGCACTTAATGAGTTATTTCAAGGTGGTTTGAGCTTGTTAAGCTTAGTGCAGATGGCTCAGGCAATTGAATGTGATTTTATAGGTGTAAAGTGTGGTATTATGGATCAATTTGCCGTAGCTTTTGGAAAAGAAAGCAGTGCAATATTATTGAATTGTGATTCCCTAGACTATGAATATGCACCTCTTAATTTGTATGATCACAAAATCGTAATTTGCAATACGAATAAGAAACGTGGTTTAAGTGATTCTAAGTACAATGAAAGAACGCAAGAATGTGCAAGTGCATTAAAGTCCTTGCAAGTAAAGTTGGAAATCAAGCATTTGTGTGATATTACACCCGTAGTTTTCGAAGAATATAAATCATTGATTCATCAACCGATACCATTAATTCGTGCGACACATGCGATTTATGAAAATGATAGAGTAATAAAAGCTGTTGAGGCACTACATGAAAACAACCTAGAAGTTTTTGGTCAATTAATGATTGATTCTCATGAGTCCTTAAGGGATTTATATGAAGTTTCCTGCTTTGAGTTAGATGTAATGGTTGAGGAAGCATTGAAGATAACTGGTACGTTGGGAGCAAGAATGACGGGAGCTGGTTTTGGTGGGTGCACAGTTAATATAGTAAGGAATGATTCAATTGAAGAATTCATTCGAGAGGTTTCAGCGAATTATCTACTAAGAACTGGTTTAAATGCAGATATTTACATAGCATGTGTTGGTGATGGCGTTAAAATAATATAAGGAGGCAAATTCAAATGGCTATATTAGTATGTGGTGGTGCAGGATATATTGGCAGTCATACGGTTGCCCTTTTAAAAGAACAAGGTAGAGAAGTTATTGTAATAGATAGTCTTTATAAAGGTCATAAAGACGCAATCGTTTCAGGGGTAAAATTTTATCAAGGAGATCTACGTGATAAGGTTTTTCTTACAGAAGTTTTTTCTGAAAATGATATTGACGCAATTATTGACTTTGCAGCTGATTCACTTGTCGGTGAAAGTGTAAATGAGCCTTTGAAATATTACAACAATAACGTATATGGAACACTATGCTTACTTGAAGTAATGAAGGTATTTGGCGTGAAGTATATCGTTTTTTCATCTACAGCGGCAACTTTTGGAGAGCCAAAATCTTGTCCAATACTTGAAAATGCAGATACGGTGCCTACAAATCCTTATGGTGAAACGAAGTTAACAGTAGAAAAGATGCTATATTGGTGTTCAAAAGCCTATGATTTTCATTATACAGTTTTGCGATATTTTAATGCCGCAGGTGCACATATGAATGGACAGATAGGGGAAGATCACAATCCTGAGAGCCATTTAATACCGCTGATCCTACAAGTTGCCCTTGGAAAAAGAAAACAAATTGAGATATTTGGAGACGATTATCCTACGATAGATGGTTCTTGTGTAAGGGACTACATACATGTCACTGACTTATCTGAAGCTCATATTTTAGCACTTGATAAAATGATGATTACAGGTGAGTCATCGACCTACAATTTAGGGAATGGATTAGGATTTTCTGTAAAAGAAGTGCTTGAAGTTGCACGAAAAGTAACGGGACATCCAATACCATCCGTTATATCAGAAAGACGAGCAGGCGATCCAGCAATACTAATTGCTTCATCTGAAAAAGCAACAAATGAGTTGAACTGGCATCCAAAGTATAATACGCTAGAAAAGATAATTGAAACTGCGTGGAGTTTTCATAATAACCATCCAAACGGTTATTAGGAAAGGTGAATATATGATGAATACACAATTAATAGCAGCAGAATACATCGAAAAATTGCTTAGATATGGTATAGAAAATGAACTTATATATCAGTTAGATATCCCTCAGATTAGAAACCAATTGATGGATTTACTAAATGTTATTGAACCTTACCAAGATGCGGAAACAGTGATAACTGAAGAATTGAAGGATATACTGCTTGTACTACTGGATTATGCTGTTTCAATTCATCTCATTCGGGGGACAATAACAGAAAGAGATTTGTTGGATTCTAAAATTATGGCGCAGCTATTACCTAGGCAGTCTGAAATAAGTCGTATATATGAAGATCTTCAAACATCAAAAGGGAAGATTTCTGCAACAGATTATTTTTATCGTCTATGCCAAAGTTCTAATTATATTAGAATGGATAGGATTATAAAAAATTTACATTGGATAACCTCAACGGAGTATGGGGATATGGAAATAACGGTTAATCTGTCAAAGCCAGAGAAAGATCCAACTGAAATTGCTGCCCAAAAAGATGCTCCTATGTTGGATTATCCAAGATGCTTATTGTGCTTAGAAAATGTGGGCTATGCTGGAAGGCTGAATCATCCTGGTAGAAGCAATCATCGGGTCCTACCGATTACTTTGGATAAGGAAACTTGGTATTTTCAATATTCACCCTATGTTTATTATAACGAGCATGCCATAATATTTAGCGAGCTTCATCGTCCAATGTCTATTTCTAGAAAGACCTTTGTAAGAGTTTTGGATTTTGTTGAACAATTACCGCACTATTTTATTGGATCAAATGCAGATCTACCCATAGTTGGAGGGTCCATATTAAGCCATGATCATTTCCAAGGTGGACATCATGTTTTTCCAATGGAGAAAGCAGGAGTAATCAAAGAGTTTTCAAATCCTAGGTATAGAAACACTAAAATCAAAATGATTAAATGGCCATTGTCAGTGATTCGATTAACTTCAAATAATAAAAATGAGTTAATTGATTTAGCTACTAGTATACTAGATGCATGGCGTCAATACAATGATACGGAAAATAGCATTTTATCCCACACAGGTGAGGTGCCTCACAATACGATAACTCCTATTGCGAGAATCAATGTTCTAAAAGAATGGGAATTGGATTTAACCTTAAGAAACAATCGAACAAATGAAACTTGCCCAGACGGAATATTTCACCCTCATCAACATTTACATCATATTAAGAAAGAAAATATTGGTTTAATAGAAGTTATGGGGCTTGCTGTTTTACCTCCTCGGTTAGAACAGGAGATGGTGCAGATAGAAGATGTCTTAACAGGTAGATTGAATATAGAAGAAGCTGTAAAAATAGATTCGCTGCAGAAACACGCGTTATGGATGCGAGATCTAGTAGAAAGATACGGAACAAACCAAACAGAAGAAATTGCTAAGAAGCTTTTGAGAGAAGAAGTAGGAAAAAAATTCACCCAGGTACTTGAATGTTCAGGTGTGTTTAAGCAAGATCAGCAAGGACTTGAAGCCTTTGAGAAATTCATAAATTTATGTGTTGAACTAAAATAAAGAGTGTAACGAGTGGATTTGTTGTTATTTGTATATGGGTTTTAGTTAAATCGGTTCAAAGGAGAAAATGATATGTATCGATTAATGCTAGTAGATGATGAATATGCAGTAAGAAGACATGTAATAGATAAGATTAATTGGCAACAATATGATTTTGAGATTGTATGTCAAGCTGAAAATGGCAAAGAGGCCTATGAGTTATTTGAACAATATTTGCCAGATGTTGTTATTACTGATATTAAAATGCCATTTATGGATGGTCTAGAGTTATCTGAAAAGATATTTGAAAAGTATCCATATACAAAAATAATTGTACTAACAGGATTTGATGAATTTGAATATGCAAAAAAGAGCATAAGCTTACATATTATGAATTACATTTTAAAGCCAATATCAGCGAGTTCACTCATTGAGGTTTTAC
The DNA here is from genome assembly GCA_002841625.1 of Firmicutes bacterium HGW-Firmicutes-1. Lineage (NCBI taxonomy): Bacteria > Bacillati > Bacillota > Firmicutes bacterium HGW-Firmicutes-1. Next base: position 64,156 of record PHAG01000012.1, read on the forward strand.
AAGAAGTTAAATTGAAATTAGATGAAGAAATAAAACAGAAACGTGATACAGATAGATTAAGAGAGTATTATCAAAAAAGTTACCCCTTGCTGCGCGATAAATTTTTAGAGGATTTTGTAAAAGGGGAATATTTAGCTGATGAAGTAGACGAATGGCTTTGTTATTATCAGATTCCACTTAAAGCAAACTATTATTTGGTATCCGTTATTCAAATTGACAATTTTTATAAAGAACGACAATTTATTGATATGAAAGATACCGAGTTTAAAAAGATGGCTTTGCTTGAGCTTGTAGAAGAAATCAATAAAAAGGAAGATTTAGGTATCTGTTTTTTGTCCAATAATCAAGTGAATATCATAGCCCAAGACAATACCATTTCAGAAAATGAGTTTTTGAGTAGCATCACTAAGAAGCTAGAAATGATTAGACAAGGCATAGAAAAATATCAAACCTTTACCATTACGATTGGAGTTGGGCATGTTTGTATGAGTTTATCGGATATTCCTAGCTCAAGAAAAAGTGCTTTAAGTGCCCACGACTACAAACTGATAACTGGCAATAATCGGATTATTTATATCAATGATTTGGAGCCAAATGAAGGAATTTCTTTAGAATTTAAAGACATTGATGAACGCGGCGTTATTAGAATGTTAAAATCAGGTGCAGTAAATGAATTTCATGATTATATTAATCAAGTTTTTAATCATATAGCTTCTAACAACCATAAATCAAATGGAAATCAACTATATTTATTTGAACTAGTAACTCAAATGATTATTACTTCAAAAGAGTTAAAAATCGACTTATCAAAAGCAGAGGGTACAGAGTTTAACTTGTTTAAATTACTAGGTGAAGACCAACAATTAGATCAGCTAAAGGACAAAATCTTGCTGCTTGGTGATTATGTTATGGAAGAAGGTGTTAAATCCAGACAAATCACAACAGATAATTTGGTTACCTTAGCAAAAGCTTATGTTCAAAAGGAATACAAGGATAGCGATCTGAGTATTCAAAAGATATGTGATTATCTTAATTATAGTCCGAATTATTTTAGTTCGGTTTTTAAAAAAGAGACTGGGATATCATTTATGAATTATCTAATGGATAGACGATTGGAAGCGGCTAAAGAACTTTTGCTGACAACAGAATTAAAATCCTTAGAAATAGCACTTGAAGTAGGATTTTCATCATCAAATTATTTTGCATATTGCTTCAAAAAACAATTGAATATTTCGCCCATGCAATATCGAAAAGACAATATATTAACCGAATGGAAGAAGTCCCCCACTTCTTAAGTGGGGGAACTAATTCCAACATCAGTGGGGGTCAAAGCCCCCACTGATGTGCAAGCGAAGCTTGCATTCGGTTACGAAACCGTAGCGAATGCGGAGGTTTTGTAACACTTAAAAATCTAATTATGATTTATCATCATTTTTATATATGGAGGCCATATGATTAAATGGAAAACCCATGTAATGTCAAAAGGTTATAGTATTCAGTATATTATCGCAATTTCGACAATTATCGTAGCAATACTACCGATGATTTATACAGGTTTGTCCATATATGAAAAGTATTCAGATCAAATTATCGAGAATTCAAAGGTATATACTGGACAAATAATGGAACAGCTAAAAATAAATATTGACGATTATTTAGCCCAAGGGATTACTAGTCATAGTGATGTTGAAAATCTGTTGATGAACAATACAAGTGAAAACGACACTTCGGCGATTACCAATCTCAATATGTACTATTCATCGAGAAATGATATTGTTTCTATTTCTTTGTTTCATCTTGATGGTACTTTAATGAATACCGTTCCTAACTTACCACTAGCTGAAAATATTCAAATTTCAAAAGAAGACTGGTACCAAAACGTGATAGATCAAAACTCCATTTACTTTGTTTCTGATCCACATATTCAAAGGATTATTCAAGGTCAATATAAATGGGTGGTATCTATTTGCAAAGTAGTTGATTTTGGGGGGGCAAATACTGAGAAAAAAGCTATTTTAGTTGTGGATATGAGTTTGCAACCTCTCGTTGAATTGTGCGATAATTTAAATCTTGGGGGTAGTGGTTATGTATATATTGTAAATGAAGTTGATGAAATTATTTATCATCCACAGCAAGCAGTCGTTTTTTCAAGGTTAAAAGAAGAAATTTCTTACAAGTATAACGAACAAGGTGAAACCTATAGGAATTCCCAAGGGGATGAGGTGCTAATTGTAAATAACAGCTTGAACTTTGTAAATTGGGATTTGATAGGGGTCTCCTATATTAAAAATATATCAGATCGAAATGTTCAAATTGCAAAAGAGATTATGGTAACCATTCCAATTATTTTGATTATTGTTGTGCTATTATCTTGGTATATATCGTATAAGATTTCCTTGCCAATTAAAGAATTAGGTAATCATATGAAGATTGTTGAAAAAGGTAATTTCGATATTCAATTGGATTTGAAAAATGGTGAATTAGAAGTAATGAATTTAACTGCCACTTTTAATATCATGGTAAAGCGGATTAAAGAATTAATAGATGAGAACAAAAAAGAACAGGAAGCAAAGAGGCATAATGAATTAAATGTTCTACAAGCCCAAATAAATCCTCATTTTTTATACAATACACTAGATTCTATCATGTGGATGGCAGAAGCGGGAATGAGTGAGGATGTTGTTTTGATGGTTACAGCTCTTGCGAAATTATTTAGAATAAGCATTAGTAAGGGTCAAAATATTATTGCAGTTGAAGAAGAATTAGAACATGCAAAAAATTATTTGTTAATACAAAAAATAAGGTACAAAGAGAAATTTAATTTTTCAATTTATGCTAGTGATGAAGTGAAAGCGCTTAAAACTGTTAAACTCATTCTCCAACCGGTTATTGAAAATGCCATTTATCACGGGATTGAATACATGGTTGATTTAGGAGAAATTGATATTTATGCTGAAATTGTTGGAGGAAAGTTGCTCTATACGGTAAAAGACAACGGTCTTGGAATGACGCCTGAAGTACTTGAATCTATTCGTAAAGGCACCATAGAAGTGAACCCTAACAAAGGTGGAAGTGGCGTAGGTGTAAGTAATGTGAACCAACGTATTAAATTAAGATATGGGAATGAATATGGAATGGAAATCACTAGTGAAGAAGAAGTTGGAACAGAAGTGAAAATATGGTTGCCCATTATTCGAGGTGAGTAAATATGAAGATTGATCAAAGGAATGGTGTAATTTGGCTTGTTGCAGGACTAATCATTATGCTAATCGTTTTGTATCGGCTAAATGGAGATTTTGAACAAACCGAAAAGATGCAAATAACCATCATCACAAAATCTAAATATGGCGAAAACTGGGAGACAATTTCAAAAGGGATTCAAGCTGGAGCCAATGAATTTGGTGTAACCGTTAAGCTTCTCGCCCCAGACAGCAATAAGGATGTAGAAGCGCAGAAAACCTTGCTTCAAGCTGCATCAACAAATGGAACGGATGCGATTATTATCGCACCCATTGATTATAAGGTGCTTAACGAAACAATGGAAGATTTGAGTAAACAAGGTATACCAATGATTACAATGGTATCAAGAAATGAACGGTATCCGAATAAGTACTATATTGGACTTGATCATTACGAAACAGGGAAAAAAATAGGTCGAGTAATCGTTAAAGAAATAGGTACCAAAGGAGTGGTTTCTCTAATGGGTATGGTAGAATTATCAGATGATAATGTAATGAGGGAAAAAGGCATTCGGGATTATTTAAGTGAACATACTTCTATAAGCATCGTAGAAAAGGTGGAGAATATTACCGGTGAATTTTCAATAACGATGCATACGAATAATATGTTAAAAAAGCATCCAGAAATCAATGCATTTGTGGGCATAGATGAGGAAGCTACGAGAGGTATTTGCTTGGCATTGAAAAACAAAAAGCCAGGATTAACGGTTATTGGGTATGGTAGTAGCCATGACATTGTAAACAACTTAGAATTAAAAGTAATAGACAAGCTCGTTGTACCCAATTATTTTGGGATTGGTTACATGGCAATAAAAAATACGGTAGATTATATGAATAAAAAGGAGTTTGATGAAATCACATATATTGAGCCAATGGTTATCGATTTGGACAGTGTATACGATGAAAACGTACAAAAGGTATTGTTTTCTATTCAATAATACAATGAAGTATAGATTTTAGGATCTATACTTTATTTATTATATCCAAAATTAAGAATTAAATGAATGAATTGTAGTAGAAATTCAACAACTAATCGTAGAATTTCTTGCGCAATTGTTTGATAACTTCTTTATAATAAGGTTTGTAATCATTAACTATTATCTCAATTAGGGGGTTTATCAATGAAGAAAAGTTTAGCAATATTATTAGTATTGGCTTTATCAATTGGTCTTTTTGCAGGCTGTGCTAAAGAAGCAGTTGAAACATCAGGTGGTGGAGAACTACCAAATATCGGTGTAACTATTTATAAATATGATGATAACTTCATGTCATTTGTAAGAAGAGCTATTGAAAAAAATGCTGAAGGCAATGCAACTCTAGAATTAAATGATTCACAAAATGACCAAGCAAAACAAAACGAACAAGTTGATTTAATGATTTCTAAAGGTGTAAATGTATTGGCAATTAACTTAGTTGATCCACAAGCGGCTGCTTCAATTATTACAAAAGCAAAAGATGCTGGCCTACCATTGGTTTTCTTTAACAAAGAACCAAGTGCAACAGACATGGCAAGTTATGATAAATGCTGGTATGTTGGAACTGCTTCAGCAGAAGCTGGTGTTATTCAAGGAGAATTAATTCTTGAATCATGGAAAGCTCATCCAGAATGGGATAAAAATGGCGACGGAATTATGCAATATGTTTTACTTAAAGGTGAACCAGGACATCCAGACGCAGAAGCTCGTACAACTTTCGCAGTATCAACAGTAACAGATGCAGGCGTTAAAGTTGAAGAATTAGAACTTCAAACTGGTATGTGGGATACAGTAAAAGCGAAAGAACTTATGGACACATGGTTATCAAAACATGGTGATGCGATTGAGTATGTTATCGCTAATAATGATGGTATGGCACTTGGTGCAGTTTCTTCTCTACAAGCAGAAGGATATTTCACAGGCGACAAGTTTATGCCAGTAGTTGGTGTAGATGCTATTCCTGACGTATTAACAAAAATTGAAGAAGGTACTATGGTTGGTACAGTACTTAATGATGCTGCAAACCAAGGTAAAGCTACTGTAGATTTATCTAGAAACGTTGCACAAGGTAAAGATCCATTAGATGGTACTACATGGGTACTTGATGAATCTAAAGCAGTTCGTGTTCCTTATGTAGCAGTTACTATGGAAAATCTTGAAATGGCTAAAAAATCATACGAATAATACATAGTAAATAGCAAATATTTATTGCCGAAGATGTCAATGGCATCTTCGGCTTTGATATAGCTTTCGAAACATTATTTGATAGGATAGTATCAATACAGGAGGTTTAAGATGGTCGATATAACCCAAGAAATTGCTAATAAACCATTTATATTAGAAATGAAGAATATGTCTAAGTCCTTTCCTGGGGTTAAAGCTCTTGATCAAGCGATGCTTTCGGTAAGAGAAGGGACTGTGCATGCTTTACTTGGTGAAAATGGTGCGGGCAAGTCCACTTTGATGAAGTGTTTGTTTGGCATTTACCATGAAGATGAAGGGGAAATCATATTTAATCATCAAAAATTGAAAGTCTCTTCAGCAAAGCAAGCACTTGATCATGGCATTTCAATGGTACATCAAGAATTAAATCAAGTTAAAGATATGAGAATTATGGACAATATTTGGCTGGGTAGATTCCCAACAAAAGGCCCCTTTGCTGATGAAGTGAAAATGTATCAAGCGACAGCAAAAATATTTAAAGAGTTAGAAATAACGCTAAATCCCAAACAAAGGGTAAGAAATCTTTCGGTTTCGGAAAGTCAAATGACAGAAATAGCAAAAGCTGTTTCCTATGATTCCAAGGTTATTGTTATGGATGAACCTACATCCTCATTAACAGAAACAGAAGTGAAGCACTTATTTAGGATTATTCGATCTTTAAAAGCAAGAGGTGTTGGAATCATCTATATTTCTCATAAAATGGAAGAAATTAAAGAAATATCTGATGAAGTAACTATCATGAGAGATGGTAAATACATAGCAACGAGAAATTCGAACGAAGTAACTACGGATGAGATTATAAGCTTAATGGTAGGTAGAGATTTGACCAATCGTTTTCCAGTTAAAGTCAATAAACCAGGCAAAGTTATCATGAAGGTGGAAAATTTAACTTCATTACATCAACCAGCAGTGATTGATGCAAGCTTTGAACTAAGAAAAGGGGAAATACTTGGCATAGCAGGTTTGGTTGGTTCTAGAAGAACAGAATTATTAGAAACCATTTTTGGTACCCGCGTTAAAAAATCAGGAACCATTTATTTGAATGGCAAAGAGATTAAAAATAAACATCCTAAAGAATCAATTAAAAATGGATTTGCATTGGTTACAGAGGAACGTCGTGAAACAGGGATATTTGGTGTTTCAAATATATTATTTAATTCAGTAATAGCGAATTTAAAAAGATATGTTCTTCCAATCCAATTATTAGATAATAAAAAGATGCAAGAAGATACACAGTGGGTAATCAATAGCATGTCCGTAAAAACACCATCACAAAAAACGCGAATTCAATCTCTATCAGGTGGAAACCAACAGAAGGTTATTTTAGGTCGATGGTTATTAACTGAGCCAGATGTTTTGCTATTAGATGAGCCAACAAGAGGTATTGATGTTGGTGCTAAGTATGATATATACGAATTAATGATAGAGCTGGCAGCAAAAGAAAAGGCAGTCATCATGGTTTCCTCTGAGATGCCAGAGCTAATAGGTGTTACAGATCGTATACTTGTTATGAGTAATGGTCGTGTAGCTGGGATTGTTAATACCGATGAAACAAATCAAGAAGAAATTCTTAGGCTAGCTGCCAAATACTTATAAGGAGTGAAAATATGGAAGAAAAAGTTATAAATTCAAGAAAGAACATGTATGACAATATTACGAAGTGGATGATGAATAATGCGATCTACTTGGTATTGTTAGCCCTACTAATTATAATCATTATTATTTCACCTGATTTTATATCTCTTAGAAACTTTAAAAACATATTAGCACAAGCCTCCACTCGTGTTATTATGGCACTTGGTGTAGGGGGAATCATTGTTGCAAAAGGAACGGATTTATCCTTAGGACGACAAGTAGGATTAGCCGCTGTTATTTCAGCTTCCTTACTACAAGATATCAACTATGAATATAGAATGTACCCCGAATTACCAGTACTAAAGATTATTATCCCTATTTTAATTGTTATGCTTGTAACGGCATTATTTAGTACGTTAAATGGTTTTATCGTTGCTAAGCTACATGTAGATCCATTTATTGCTACCTTAGGTATGATGGTTATTGTTTATGGGGTTAATTCCATTTACTATGACCGACCACCTTATGGAGCTCAACCTATTGGTGGACTAGATAAGAGATTTACTGGCTTTGCACAAGGATCTATACATATAGGTCCCATTGATATCCCTCTATTGATTATTTATGCTATGATTATTATTGGAATCATGTGGGTAATATGGACGAAAACAAGCTTCGGTAAAAATATGTTTGCCATTGGTGGCAATAAAGAAGCCGCCTTGGTATCAGGTGTAAATGTTGTATTATGCACGATTTTAGTGTATACCTTAGCTGGCTTATTATATGGTCTTGGTGGATCCCTTGAAGCAGCGAGAATTGGTAGCGCAACAAACAATACCGGGAATATGTATGAATTAGATGCAATATCGGCCTGTATTGTTGGAGGGTTATCCTTCAATGGAGGAGTTGGCTCGATATCTGGTATTGTTACTGGTGTACTCATCTTTCAGGTTATAGCGTATGGGTTATCATTTATAGGGGTAAATCCATATTTGCAGTTTATAATAAAAGGATTAATTATTATTATTGCAGTAGCTATTGACTCAAGAAAGCACGGTAAAAATAAGTAAATCCGTTTTAATTCCCATAGTTTGACAAAAAGACTAATAACAGGATGTTTCATTAGTCTTTTTGTATTTTATTACTTGATGAAAAATAAGGTTTCTAGTAAAATAAAAAGTACTAAGATATGATGATAAGGAGAAAATTCCTATGAAAAGAGCAAAACGAAATCTTATTATTATAAATATATTTCTGTTATCAATTCTAATTGTGGGTTGTTCAAAGGGGAATAGCGATATTTCAGCAATTCAGGTATCAGATTCTTTTAAAATAGGTGTGCTAATTTATCGATTTGATGATCAATTTATTTCTTCTGTAATTGATGTAATTGAAGAAGAAGCAGAAAAATTGAATGAAATAAGTCCTAAGAAACTTGAAGTTACCATTTTTGACGGTAAAAATCAACAAGATATACAAACAGATCAGATGAAACAGCTCATTAAGGACGATTTCGATGCACTTGCAATAAATCTAGTTGATAGAAGCAAAGCATCTGTCATTATTAACTTAGCTAAAGAAGCAGATATACCAGTTATTTTTTTTAATCGAGAACCTGTACAGGTTGACATGGCAAGATGGGATAAAATTTATTACGTGGGTACAAAAGGAGAAGAATCTGGATTGATTCAGGGAGAGATAGCAGGTGAATATTGGCTAGCACATCCAGAAGCTGATAAAAATGGGGATGGCATTATGCAATTTGTTCTGATTGAAGGACAGCCAGGACATCAAGACGTGATTCCTCGTTCTAGATATAGTGTGCAAGCACTTCAAGACATGAACATACAAGTAGAAGAACTTGTGAGGGATACAGCGAATTGGCAAAGATTAGAGGCGCAAGATTTAATGAATAACTGGTTAGATTATTTTGGTGATGATATTGAGATGGTTTTATCCAACAATGATTCAATGGCGTTAGGTGCTATTGATGCCATGCGCGATCATGGTACTGAAATATTGCCGGTAGTTGGAATTGATGGAATAGATTTGGCGAGAGAAGCTTTGTATAAAGGTGAAATTATTGGAACAGTATTCAATGATAATTTAGGGCAAGGTAAAATGGTTATGGATATGGCATACTATCTAGCCCAAGATTTAGATCCTACACTTTTTATTGATCATATTGAAGATGGTACCTATTACTGGGTAAATTATCAAAAGATTATCGATTGAATAAGCTGTTCCATTAAATGTGTTATTTTACAACGTTAATTACTATATTTGCGTTTAAATTGCAACAGGTGGCATGAATGGTAATGGTTCCCACCTCACCAGTAGTTTTGATCCATGCACCTCTGCAACCGCCAATGAGTGAAAAAGTGGAAGGGCCAATAAGTAGAGCAGGACCATTCAATGACACTGTTACAATTTCGTCGGTGTATGGTAATTCATGATTTGATTGATCCAATAGTTTAAAGACAATTCTTGTCGTATCTATTTCAGCAGAGCGTAAAACCAAGTCATCTGCTTCCATGAAAAGTGTAGTAGGGAGTGGATTTTTGATATAGGTTTCCCTGATTCTTTCTTCATGATTCACATAGCCAACAAGAGTAATATCTCCAAAAGACATGCCCCATTGACTATCTAATTTATCGATGATAATAGGTGGATAGGTTACTCCAGGGTAACGATCTTTAGCAGGGCAGTAGGTGCCAATAAGTTTGTCTTCAGTTAAGAGTTGTATGCTGTCACAGTTTGTAAAAATAGTCAAAGGGGCAACGCCACCTATAGCTCTTTCTCCTCTGCTATAACGAGTAACTGCGTCCATAACAATCATTTTTTTAGGGCTTACTTGGCTTTTGTAAAATGCAGCTGCATATTTAGGAATTCTAAACATGTCCATTACGCCGTGATAACAGATTCTATCACCAGAACCAAAATCAAAATGTGTATTGTAATCAAAGGCGCACCAACCAATTGCACCACTCTTATGAGGATCAAGAGCTGCTGCATTATGTACGGATAAGTGTCTTAAGGCGTGTTCATTTAACCGTTCTTCTTGGTCGTAACGCTTTGTTGGATACATATGTCCATTAAATTCGGTTACCAAGTAAGGCACATGATGATCTAATCCTGTCACCTCTTGTTGAGGTCGCAAAACACGTTGTTCGCTAGGGTCTCCAAGAGTGAAATCATTCATAGTGTACACATCTTCTAATAATTCACTACCTTGAATACATCTAACACCACCTGTTGGTCTTGTGTCATCTAATTCATGTGCTATTTTGTTCGTTTCAAGAAAGAAATCATGATCATCGGAAGATTCATTAATACGAACACCCCAAATAATAATTGATGGATGATTAAAATCTCTAACAATCATTTCTCGCACATTTTCACAAGCAACCTTTTTCCAATTTTCATCTCCAATGTGTTGCCAACCAGGGATTTCTTCAAATACCAAGAGGCCTATTTCATCACATCTATCAAGGAAATGTTTGGATTGAGGATAATGAGAGGTTCTAACTGTATTTAAACTAAGCTCATATTTGAGTATATCAGCATCCTTTATTTGAGCGCGTTTTGGCATAGCATAGCCCACATATGGAAATGCTTGATGTCTATTGAGTCCTCTTATTTTAAGGGGTTGCCCGTTGAGGAAGAAACCGTTAGGAGTGAAAGTAGCTGTTCTAAATCCAATCTTCGTTTCAAAGGCATCTATTAAGTGTCCATTTTGTAAAAGAGTAATCTTAAGTATGTACAAAACGGGAGTATCGATATCCCAAAGCTTTATATTTTCTAAATCAATGAAGTTAAGGACGTGGTTTTCTTGTAGACTATTTATAGTTATTTCTTTTTGTGTGTTAGCTATTGCACTACCCTCTTGTGATCGTAGTTGAGCAGTAATGGTGAGAGAAGTAGGAATCATATTATTGTTTTGTATGATAATGGTTGCTTCAACCTTCTTTTTAGGAGATAAAACTTGGTTTGTTCTTGCGAATACATTCTCTATGTGTACGGGATGAACAAAGCGAAGATTAACCTCTCTATAGATACCACCATAGGTTAAATAGTCAATTACAAAACCAAAGGGAGGGATATCATCTCGTTCGGTAGAATCTACCATTACAACCAAGATGTTTTCCTCAGTGTAATTTATATGGGGAGTTAATTCAAAGGAAAAGGGTGTATAACCACCTTTGTGCTCACCTAAATAAATGCCATTTATATATACTTGGGCATATGTCATGACACCTTCAAAATCAACATAAATAGATTGATCTTTGTTGGTTTCAGTTATTGTAAAACACTTTCGATAACAGGAAACAAATTGATAGATTTTTTCATCGAAATAGTTATAGGGTATTTCTTGATTCGTATGGGGGAGTGAAACAATTTGAAAGTTATCAGGCAAATACTCTTTTTCTGTATACTTGATATCAAAAGACGGTATAAATTGCCACTCCATATTAAAAGGTTTTATTACTCTTGACATATAAATCCCTCCTGAATATAATTATATTAATATTATACATTCTTTCGAATTGTTAATAAATAACTATATTTTAATTTCCGTATAAATATATGAATATCTAACGTGGAAAGGAGTATGATATGCCCCAATATTTTCCCACAATTAATAAGGATCAAATGCGTTTGCCTATTTACTTAAAAACAATAGGTATTCATTATGAAGAAACCATCGTAAATCGTCCACAAGGATTCCCATCATTTCAGTGGATACAATGTGTTTTTGGAGAGGGCTTATTTCAGTATGATCAAAAAGAATATACGATTCGTAGTGGTCAAGGCTTATTTATCTATCCTCATATTCCACATAGTTATTATGCACTTGAAAAGCCATGGATTACCAATTGGGTAAGTTTTGATGGGTATAGTATAAAGACTTTGTTGGAAGGTTTACATATGAATAAAACAGGCATCTATGAAGTTTTAAATAAGCCATTATTAGAAAGTAGGTTCCACGAATGCTTTCAACTAGCTACTTCAAAAGGCATATATGAAAATATAGAAACCTCTGCATTTTTGTTCCAATTCATTGTTGATATCGCAAAGCATACGGAACCCCTTGAGAAGGTTTCGCTAAATAATCATAAAAATAAATTAGAGTCTGTGCTTAAGTATATCGAGGAGTATTATTCTAACGAAATCACAATTGAGCAATTGGCAGAGTTGGTAAATGTAACGCCGCAGTATCTGTGCGTTCTTTTTCAAAGAATTGTTAAGAAACGACCTTTTGAATATATTAATCAAGTACGTATCAATAAGAGTAAAGAGTTGATTTTAACCAATCGAACAACCTCTATAGCGACAATAAGCAAAAAGGTTGGCTTTGAAAGTCCAAGTTATTATGGGGTACAATTTAGAAAAATGGAAGGCATGACTCCAGGTCAATTTAAAGACTTATTTGATTGACATAACAATAAAGTTTTTTGAACAGATGAGCTTTTTAGTAATCATTGACATTTTCAATGAATAGTTCTATTATTATGAAAGAAAGAAATTATTTTAGAGCCAGATTATCCTCGGGCAAGCCCGATTGCTATAATATTAAATCATCTTACAAAGGGGAATTTTAAAATGCTAAATATTAAAGTAGAAAAAACAACGCAACCAAAACAAAAGCCAAATGATCCTGATAATTTAGGGTTTGGACAATACTTTTCAGATCATATGTTTGAAATGACTTATACTGAAGGCAGAGGCTGGCATGATCCAGAAATCAAACCGTATCAACCAATTATTTTAGATCCATCTGCAATGGTTTTCCACTATGGTCAAGAAATGTTTGAAGGCTTAAAGGCATATAAAACTGAAGATGGTAAGGTTTTACTTTTTAGACCGGAAAAAAATATTGAAAGAACAAATATTACGAATGATAGACTTTGCATTCCTAAGGTAAATGAAGAAGATATTCTTCAAGCAATAAAAGCAATAGTTGCGATAGATCAAGATTGGATTCCTGAAGCAGCTGGTACTTCTTTATATATTAGACCTTTTATTATTGCAACTGATCCATACTTAGGTGTAAGACCTTCAAACACATACAAATTTCTTATCATCGTTGGACCTGTAGGCGCATATTATAAAGAAGGAATCAATCCAGTGAAAATATGGGTTGAAAATGAATATGTACGTGCTGTAAAAGGTGGTACTGGATATGCCAAAACGGGTGGAAATTATGCGGCTAGCTTAAAGGCTCAAGTGAAAGCAAAGGAAAATGGTTATACACAAGTATTGTGGTTAGACGGAATCGAAAGAAAATATATTGAAGAAGTTGGAACCATGAATGTGTTCTTTAAGATAAATGGTGAAGTCATTACTCCTTCGCTAGAAGGTAGTATTTTACCTGGGATTACTAGAAACTCTGTAATTGAATTATTAAGATCATGGAATATAACCGTTATCGAAAGAAAGATATCAATTGATGAAGTATATGAGGCTGCAAATGTAGGAACCTTAGAAGAGGTATTTGGAACAGGTACGGCAGCAGTCATTTCGCCAGTTGGTGAATTGAATTGGGATGGAAAAATATTTAAAGTAAATGAAGCAAAAATAGGAGATTTATCTCAAAAGGTATATGATTATATAACGGGAATTCAAACAGGAAAGTTAGAAGATACCTTCAATTGGGTAGTTGAAGTGAAGTAGTAGTAAGAATGCATATGAAAGACTTTCTATTTTAGGAAGTCTTTCAGTATTATAGGGGGAGTTATTTTGGATTTATATGAAATACTATTTAGTTTTATGATATATGGATTTATTGGCTGGTTTTGGGAAACGCCCTATGTATCTATTAGACAAAGAAAATATGTAAATAGAGGCTTTCTAAATGGCCCATTTATACCTATTTATGGCTTCGGAGCATTGTTTATGATACTTTCAGAGGGTTTTCTTAGGCCAATATTACCAACAAATGATATTCTTCAGTTCTTGGTGTTGATGCTATATGCGGCTGTAATGAGCTCTATATTAGAATATGCTACATCTTATGTATTGGAACAAGCTTTTCATACAAGATGGTGGGATTATTCTGAAAAGAGGTTTCATTTAAAAGGACGAATTTGCTTATCTTATTCCATATGCTGGGGATTTGTTGGCTTTGGTATTATTAAATGGATACATCCAGTAGTTACCAATTTGATATCTAGTATTCCCCTGAAATTTGGAATAATTGTAGTCATTGTATATTGTATCATATTTTCTTTGGATGTAATAGTTACGTTTAAGGATCTGATTTCTTTGAAATCTGTTATGGCAGAACTTTTAGTCTTGACTACAGAGCTTAAAGATAAGGTTGTTGAAGGCTTTTCAGTTCAAAAAGAGAAGCTTTCTGATAGTATAGAAACAAAGCAAGTTAAAATTAAGGAAGAAATATTACATATGAAGGCTCAAGGAGAGGCAGTAATATCTGAGAAGCAGGATAGCCTAATGAAAAATTACAATTTACTTCTAGAAAAAAGTAAAAGATATTCAAGGTTTTACTATGCATTTCCAAAAGCAAGCTCTAATAAATTTCGCGATCTTATTGATGTCGTCAGAAAAAATATTAAAAGATAGCAATATGACAAGCTTATACAAGAAATGATAAATTAATAACAATTAAAGGCAAAAATGAATTGATAATTGATGCTTAAAAAGGTATAATTAAATCAATTACTTATTAGGAGGAAATCAGCTTGCTAAATATGGGTGCTAGGCGTAAAAATAATTCTCAAGAAACTTTAGATTTAGGACCAATGATTCAAGACTTAGAAGCGATTAAGTTAGGAAAACAAATAAACACAGTTGAATATGCTGGTGTTAACAAGGAAACAGTAGATAAACTCAAAGCTCTTGTTGGTTCCGATTGTTCAACACATAATTCCTTTGTTAATGAAGTAGATCAACTAATGCAAACCTTAATGACTATGGACTTTGTTAGGGAAATGATTAGAGGCGCAGAGCATCAATCAGAAATGGTCGAAACAATTGCAGCAACAAGTGAAGAAATGGCAGCAAATATAGAAGATATTGCTCAATTCGTTAAAGATTCATTAAACTCAGCTCATGATTCCAATCAGAAAGCTTTAATAAGTAAGAAATTAATGAATGAAACTGTAGAGTCCATTGAAGGAAGCTACAAAGAAACTGAATTGGCAAAAGAACAAATCATTGGTGTAAATGAACAAACACAAAAAATAGATGAAATGGTAAATATAATCATTTCAGTTGCAGCTCAAACCAATCTATTAGCACTAAATGCATCTATAGAAGCGGCTCGAGCAGGTGAAAGTGGAAAAGGCTTTGCAGTTGTTGCAAATGAAATTAAGAAACTAGCGGATCACACTAAGGAGTCTGTAAACTTTATTCAAGAAAGTGTTCGCAATCTTAGAACGCAAGTGGAAGCATCAACAGCTGCAATAGAGAAAGCAAGTGCTTCATTTTTAAAGGGCAAGAAATCTCTTGCAGAAGTATTGTTAGCCATAGAAGCCGTAGATGTATCAACAAAAGAGATTGAAGCCAATATGCAACAGATTAATTCCAATATTGAGCAACAAACCGCATCTTCTCAAGAAGTATCCTCTTCAGCTCAAATTATCAATGAGAAGACGAAGGATTTACATATGGACAGCATCAGAACGGGTAAAGGGTTTTATACCATATCCCTTGAAATTGATGACTTAAGAAAAAATCTAATAAAAAAATCAAAGGGTATTACTACTCGTGATTCTATAGAATTATGTATTACTGATCATCTTAATTGGAGATGGAGAGTATATAACATGATACTAGGAAATACTCAAATTGAGGCAAATCTAGTTGCTGACCCAAATCAAAGTAGACTCGGAAGATGGCTACAAAATTACGGTTCAAAGGAACCTGCCTTTGAGCAATCCATCAGAAGGCTTGAAGGTCCAAGGACTCGTCTTCATCAGTATGCAGAAAAAGCTGTTACTGCTTACAATAAAGGTGACATTCAAGGTGCAGAAAATTATTTGCACCAATTAGATGAAGTATCTTTGGAAATGGTTCAAATATTAAGAGAAATGCAATCGAAATGTTCAAGGTAATACATAATAGAAAATCAATCAAACTTTAAGGTAGAGGACTTTTCTAATATACAAATAATATGGGCCGTTTTCTAAGAAAACGGCCTTTATTTATCCAGTAGGATAGTTCTACTTTCCACGAAGCATAGAACAAAGCGTTAGATAGCATATATTATTATGTAACACGCTGACAAGCACTTTGTTCTTATTACACCTACGAATGAATTGTTAAAATATAATTGCAAATAATATATATAACCGAATGCGGAGCTTTTGTAACATTGAAATGAGGTGATCAAGATGAGAGAAGCATTGTATTATAAAACGACCAATAAACAGGTTGAATGTAGATTGTGTCCTCACAATTGCATGATTCTAGAAAATAAAGTTGGACGCTGTAAAGTGAGACAAAATGTAGATGGAAAGTTATATAGCTTGAATTATAATCAAATTAGTAGTATCCAAGTCGATCCTATAGAAAAGAAACCAATCATGAAATGGATGCCAGGAAGCAAAATTCTTTCCATAGGTAGTTATGGTTGTAACTTTCATTGTGGATTTTGTCAGAATCATTCTATTAGCTTAGAAATGCCCGAAACAATACAGATATCACCAGAAGAAATTGTTGGAAAAGCCCTTTCCCTAGGGCTACCCTCCATTGCTTATACTTATAACGAACCTACTGTGTTTTATGAAATGATGTTGGAGACTGCTCAGTTAGCACATGAAAAGGGGATTAAAAACGTTATAGTAACGAATGGATTCATTCATCAAGAACCTTTAAGGGAAATATTACCGTTTATTGACGCTATGAATATAGATTTAAAAGCAAATGATGATGATGCATATTCTAAGCTTGGGGGTAAAACAGTAGAGAATGTTATTGAAACCATTAAATTAGCGAGCCGATATTGCCACGTAGAAGTAACAATATTAATTGTACCCCAAATGAATGATGATCCAAATCAATTTGAACAACTACTAATTAGGTTACACAAGGCAGCACCTAATATAGTATTGCATTTATCAAGATATTTTCCAAGGTATCAATATGATGAGCCGGCTACTGATATTAAACTTATGCTTGAGTTTAAGGAAATAGCGCAGAGATACTTTAACGATGTTTATTTAGGAAATGTGAGGTAACCTTATGAAAAAATATGGAGTCTTTTTTATGCCACATCCACCTATTCTTATTCATGCTATAGGAAATGGAAAAGAACAAGAATCAAGAAGCACACTAGAAGGTATGAGTAATTTAGCTAAAGCAATACAACTTGAAAAACCTGATACAATCATCTTCATTTCACCACATGGAAACAGTTTCAGTAACGGGACCTGTATACTTTACAGTGATGAATTGTATGGTGATTTCAGTGATTTTGGAAATCGAGAAACGATGTTTCATAAAAGTGTGAACAAAGACCTGGCTATGAATATATTTAATCGACTTGAGGATGCGTTTATAACTGTGGTGCTTATGGATCAAAAAACTGCGAAACAATATGGAGTTAAAGTTCAATTAGATCATGGAGTGATGGTACCAATGCATTTTATTGATGAACACTATAGTCAGTATAAGGTTGTTCATATCACACCTGGATTTACGGACTTAGAAGAGAATTATAGGATTGGAAAGCTTATTGATGAGGCTATAAGTAATTCAGAAGAAAAAATTCTTATTGTGTGTAGTGGTGACTTATCTCATGCACTTAGTGATGAAGGACCATATCAGTATCATCCTGAAGGTAAGACCTTTGATGAAGTGGTTAGACATAGTATAGAAAATGGTGATCCATTATCCTTATTATCTCTTAGTAACCATATCATTGAAGAGGCTGCACAATGTGGTTTAAGATCTTTTTTGATGGGCTTTGGCGCAATGGATGGAGTTCATTTTGAATCAAAGGTTTTGAGCTACGAGGGTCCCTTTGGTGTTGGATATTTAACCGGAATGCTAATGAAATCTGAACAGACAAAGGAATCTTTCATTCAAGTTATGAAAGAACAGAAACAATCTCAATATACTGAAAGAACTAATAATGAAGATCAGTATATTACGTTGGCTAGAAAAACAATTGAAGAATATGTTAGAACAGGTAAGCGGTTAAATTTAGAGTATGTGAAAGAGCATTTTACAGAAGAGTTTTTCAATAATGGTATTTCAAAACGATCGGGAGTTTTTGTATCCATTCATAAAGGTGGAAAGCTTAGAGGCTGTATTGGAACAATCTCTGCAGTAGCAGATCATCTTATTGATGAAATCATCTATAATAGTATCAGTGCGTCTAGTAATGATACAAGATTTGATGCCATATCTAAAGAAGAGCTCATGGATTTAGAAATAAAGGTTGATATTCTTTTTGAACAGGAAGCAATTCACTCTAAGAAAGAATTAGATGTGAAAAAGTACGGTGTGATTGTTGAAAAAGGAGCTAAAAGAGGCTTGTTGTTACCTAATTTGGAAGGGATCGATGACGTAGAGCAACAAGTGAGCATTGCTATGCAAAAAGCGGGAATAGATCATGAAGAAGGTATGAAGCTTTATAGGTTTGAGGTAGAAAGACATGAAATCTAAGGGAATGATGTTAATTGCTTTCTTATGATAGATATGATATTATATTACAAAATATAAAGAATTATGTGAGGGAGAACATGAGAGATATATTAGGGATCAACCAGATTTTAGACAGGACGTATTTCCTGTATCAGAAAAATATAAAAAGCTTTCTGGGCTATACCGCCGTGATGTTAATGTTATGTGCCATAATGATGTATGGTATATTTTTTGTCATTAGCATTATTTTTGTTATTATTTTTATAATTGGCATCGCAATTACTGGAAGTGGTTCAGGAAATATATTGGCTGGATCTATGGGTTCTTTCAATAATGCAATCGTATGGGCAATAGTTATATATGTGGGCATAATTGTTATCATGATATTTGCATCCTCTGTTATGAAATTGATAGCAGCTGGTCCTGTGAATGCAGTTGAAGCAGCTAGGAACAGGAATAAGATTACCTTTGGCGAAATGTTCACCTATAGTTTTAAGAAGATGCTTTATGTGATTACTTCTACCCTGGCATATTATATTGTTTTGTGTGGTATTGCAATTATAGGTGTTGCAATCTATTTGCTGAATTTTGTAGCATGGCTTCAAAACGCATCAATAGAAATGAATATTATAGTTGGAGCATTTATTGGATTCATTGTATGCATTGTTAGCCTTTGGTTTGGAGTGAAGGGTGCCTTTTATTTACAAGTTGCGCTTTGTGAGAAAAAGCATTTCTTTCGTGCGATTACTGGTAGCTTTCGGTTGGTAAAGGGCCAGTTTATAAGAACTTTTGGTAATTTATTCAGTGTTATCTTGTCTTATTTTGTAGTCTATCTTAGTTTAGGTGGATTGATATCCTTGATCGTCAATTTTTTGCCAATGCTACTACAAGATAGAGAAGGTACTGGTATTTTTGCAGTTGTTATCCTTATTCAAATGGCTATGATGCTATTTCAATTTGTCTTAAGCATCGTTATTACACCGATACAATATATTGCAGTACCACTCATTTACTTTAATGAACGTAATAGGAAATATGGAGATGATTTGCATTATAAAATAGATAAACTTATTCATATCCAGAAATCAGTACTTAAATAGATATAGAATTAGGGTGGAGGATTTGTCATGGAAATGCCATCGTTTGAGGTTTTTAATGAAACAGTTGATCAACTGTTGGGAACTCTAAAATACATAAAGTTTCATGAACTAATATTTAAGATCATTGCTAAAACATTAGAATTACTTGGGCGTTTTATTGGACGTATATTTGCAAATAAATCCGCTGCAGGTGCAAC
The DNA here is from genome assembly GCA_002841625.1 of Firmicutes bacterium HGW-Firmicutes-1. Taxonomy (NCBI): domain Bacteria; kingdom Bacillati; phylum Bacillota; species Firmicutes bacterium HGW-Firmicutes-1. The sequence continues at coordinate 84,078 of PHAG01000012.1, forward strand.
CTCAATGAGTGCCAAAATTATATTAGGCATTATACTAATAACAGTGATCATGATTGTTATTATTTTAATACTATTTTTTATTATACGAAAAAGACATAAACGGAAAATTAGGTCTATTTTAGGTGAGAAAATAAATAAGGACTCTACAGTGATTACTTTCTTAGATAAGAGCAAAGTTTATGAAGAAAAAGGTGAATATAGACAAGCCGTGAGACTTCGTTTTGTAGCAATTTTATTTTTCTTACATCAAGGTCACTTTTTATACCACGATAGCACAATGACTGGTAAAGAAATGGTTGCTAAATTAAAAAAGGATAAGTTTACTGGTGTTCATGAATTTGAAAGGATTACTCAAAGGTTTAACACTATTTGGTATGGGATGACTGAAATTGAAGAGGCAGAGTTTAAGATATGGTGTGAAGAAGAAAATTTTTTATGGCAGGGGGTAAAAAAATGAAAAAGAAGAAAACCCTAACTGTTAAAAAAGCATTGCTCTATCTTTTTATTGTTATAATCGTAGGATTATATGTAGGCATTCAATTTCTAAAAAGCAATAAAACCCCAAATTCTTTTAGTAACACAGGATACTTTGGCAATTCCTTATATTATGATACCTTAAAAGAGCTTGGTTATGAGGTTTCTATTGAAATTAAGCCGATAGAAAATATAAATACAAAAGGTCTTGTAGTACTAAATGTAGCATCGGAGCTCAACACCCTAAACGAAAAGGATTATGAAAAAATATTTAAGTATGTAAAAAGTGGTGGAAGGATGTTAGTGCTATTTTCTAGTTCTGATTACATGAATGTTGATCATTCTCAATTTGAGGAATTGACTGAAGCTGAAGATGAGAATGCTGGACAAATCTATAGCAAATGGATTTCAGAGGCAAATGGAGTACTTATGTATGGAAGTATTTATTCAACAAATAATGCTGCTGTTAAAACAGATAGACAAATAGCTTATACTACTTTGATGATGCTTCATCCTTATATTGAAAAAGACGGTGTTGTATTTAACGAATACTATCTCTACGTGAGTGAGGGGAAAAGATCATTGTGGAGTGAAATACCTCAAGGCCTGAAGTTTACTATTTATCAAATTATAGTAGTGTTATTTCTATTTATTGGGTATAAGGGAAGGCGTTTCGGAGCACCTAAAATTCTATATGAAGAGGTTGAGCCAGATGAGCACCAGTATGCTAAGGCTGTAGGAGGCTTATATTATCGAGGCGGACATTATGAGGTACTTATTGCTTCATACTATAAGAACTTCATAAGCAAGGTCTATCACAAGCATTTATTGTATTCTGATCTTAATGAAGAAAATTGGATTACTGCATTTCAAAATGATAAGGAATTTAAAATAGCAAAAAAAGTGCATTCTTTTATGAAGCAGTATCAGCAGGGTGAGTTTAAGCAACTATCCAAGAAAAGAATGAAAAGTAAGATTAAGGAATTTTTAATTCACATACAAACTTTAGAAAAAAGTTTAGATCAAAAATAAAGAGTGGAGGATGTTAGAGAGATGGATATTCAAAATGTAAAAAAAATTTATGATGAAGTTCGAAATGAAGTGAAAAAGGTGATTATTGAGCAGGATAAAATGATTGAGTATGCGATTATATCTTTTTTTTGCGGAGGACACATATTAATAGAAGGTGTTCCAGGACTCGGTAAAACTCTCTTTATCAAAGCATTAACAGATAGTATGAATATGTCAAGCAATCGTATTCAATTTACACCAGATATGATGCCAGCAGACGTTGTAGGAACAAAAATATATAATATGCAATCACAGACTTTTGAGCTTAGAAAGGGTCCTATCTTTGCGAATTTAATTTTAGCGGATGAAATTAATAGAACACCCCCAAAAACACAAGCTGGTTTACTCGAAGCAATGCAAGAGGAATCTGTTTCAATTGATGGTGTTACCATGGAGCTACCGCAGCCTTTTATGGTCATGGCGACTCAAAATCCTATTGAATTTGAAGGAACTTACTCCTTACCAGAAGCACTTATTGATCGGTTTTTATTTAAAATTCAAATTGATTATCCATCCTTAGGTGGAGAAGTAGAGTTGTTAAAACGTATGAATGATATTCATACAAGAAAATTAGACTCGAAAAATTGTGGAGTACAGTCTGTATGTAGGGAAGCTGATATTTTAGCAGTTAGAAATACAATTTCTGAGATTAAGCTTGAGACCTCCTTGTATAATTATATTGTTGAAATTGTTAGAGCTACTAGAAATCATAAAGTAATTGAGATAGGTAGTAGTCCAAGAGGTGGAATTGCAATTATGAATGCAGCCAAAGCCTATGCTGCTATTCAAGGAAGAGAATTTGTGCTACCTGAGGACATTAAGGAAGTAGCAATACCTGCACTTAATCATCGTATCATTCTGATTCCAGAAGCTGAGCTTGAGGGAATTCGTGTACAAAATGTTCTTACAGAAATATTGAATACGGTCAAGGTGCCAAGATAGGAGTGATCATATGCAACCAACAAAAAGGCTTATTTTCTTAGCGGCACTAGGTGTAATATTTACTGGACTAGGGGCTTTGATTTATTTGCATATTTTTATTTTCTTTTTCTATAATATCATGCTGCTTGCATTGATTTTAGTTGATTATAGAATTACGAAGGAATCCTTTGAAATAGTAAGAGACTATGATCCAAAGCTGTCCTTATTTGCTGAAGAAGAGATGGGCTTTGTTGTATATAATAAAAGTAAATATCCACTCGCTCTTCGTATTAAAGATACGATACCTGATTTTGCTTTTGAACTAGTTACTGATTATGCGATTGGTAAAGTAATGCCCCATGAAAAAGAGAGAATTTTTTATACCTTAAACCCTAAGAAAAGGGGTATCTATTCCTTCACAGAGATCTATGTTGCATACTTAAGTCGATTGAAGCTTATTAACAAACATGTGGTATATGAAATGAAGGCAGATATTAAGGTGTATCCCAATATCAAAGATTTAAAAAAGTATCGTTTAATGGTATTTGGTGGGTACATAATGCGAGGTGGAAAAAAGATTTGGAATAAAAGAGGCGAAGGTATGGAGTTTGAAAGCCTTAGAGAATACATTTATGGCGATGCCTATAGTAAGATTAACTGGAAAGCAACAGCAAGTATGAACAAGCCAATTATCAATCAATTTGAGATTGAGAAGAACCAAGATGTCATAGCGCTCATTGATTCGGGTAGAGCCATGAGCTATGAGGTCAGAGGTTATAAAAAATTAGATTTAGCGATTAATACAGCACTTATTTTATCTGATATTGCAAATAGTAGCGGAGACAAAAGTGGGTTAATGGTATTTAATACGGAGGTTCAACAATATGTGAAACCTGCGACCGGTGGACAACATAGAAATAAGCTGCTTGAAGCGTTATATACAATTGACTATAGTAGAGAAACCTCAAATTTTGGAGAAGCGTTTACTTATCTAACACACCAACATAAAAAACGTAGTCTGATTTTTATGTTTACAGAATTTGAAACTTTGGATGAAGCCAATGAATATATGAAGGTGCTTCCTGAAATATCAAAGAGACATCTTGTGATATTGTTTATGATGACCAAGGAAAAGGTAGTTGATTTATCCTCGTCTACTGCTATTTTAGATGAAGCGCTTTTTTTGAAGGGTGCAGCTCTTGAAATATTAGAAGAAAGAAAAAAAATAATAGCTAGCTTAAAACGTAGTGGTATTATGTGTGTAGAATGCTTGCCTGATTCTTTAACTACTGATGTGATCAACCACTATATTCAATTAAAGCGAAAATATTAGAGGGAGAAAAAATGAATAAAACAATTAAAATTGTAACACCAGACAACGTTGAAATTGAATATACCTTAGCTTCTGTAGGAGTAAGAGCCGCGGCAGCAGGTATTGATTTATTAATTCATGGAACAGTTTTCCTTTTTGCAGCGATTATTGCTGCCATCGTACTAGTGGTGAATGAAGCTGACGAAGATACAATTCTCAAAATAATTGGAATTATGTTTTTGATTTATGGTGTTTTAAATTATGGTTATTATATTATTTGTGATATGTTAATGAAAGGACAGACCATTGGCAAAAAAGTTTATAAAATACGTATTATTAGAGATAATGGAGAGGGAATAACGATAGCACATGCTATGATTAGAGAATTCATTCGTGCAACCATAGATTTGGTTGGCGTTGGGTTTGTTCTTATTTTCTTGAGTAAAAAGAATAAAAGATTAGGTGATATGATGGCTTCAACGATTGTTGTTGAAGAAGAGAAAAGAACCCTAGCATATTTAGACCTAGTCTATAACACACTAGGTAAATATGATCTATCCAAAGAAGAAGCAACTCTTTTACAGGATTATTTTTCAAGGAAGGATGCCATGGAAGAAGCATCAAAAAATAGACTTCAAAAAAAATTAGTAGCTTACTTTGTCAAAAAATTAAATGTACAAGAGCATATATCAGATGAGGATGTTTTTTTGAAAAGCATTCTACAATAATAGAGGATATATAATGGAGAGACAAAATGGCAAGAGAAGAAACCTATATTAGCCAATATAAGCCCCAGTGGGAGCAGTTAGAAAACTACATTAAAACAATAGATAAAAAAGGTTATGGCAATTTATCTGCGAAAGAGTTAAAGGATTATTTAAACCTTATGAAAAGGGTTAGTCATCATTTAGCTTATTCAAGAACTCATTTTACTGGAAGTCCTCTTTGTCAATATTTAAATGATTTATCCGTCAGAGCTCATAATCACTTATATGTTGTCAAGAAGTCAAACTTAAAAGAGTTTAGCAACTACTTTGCTAACGGATTTGCAAAAAGGCTGAAGGATAACAAGCATTATATTATTGCAGCCTTTTTCATTTTTATGTTTGGCTTTATCTTAAGTTATATTCTCGTTCAGAATGATGTCCAAAATGCTGGTTTTTTCTTGCCAGAAGAGTATATTCAACTAACAGATTGGGATCTTGCAGATAGTGAATGGGAAGAAGAACAATTTTTTTTCCTATCCAGTTACGTGACCATCAATAACATCGGCGTCTCCATCAAAGCCTTCGTATATAGCATAACAGCAGGAATACTAACTACATATATCTTGTTTTTTAATGGAGCATTGTTAGGGGCATTAACCTCTTTGGTAACCCAAAATTCCTCTCATATTTTAAACTACTGGGCCCTTATATTACCCCACGGCATCATCGAATTATCCGCCATCTTCATTTCTGGAGGTGCAGGTCTAAAAGTAGGAAAATCCCTACTGATTCCAGGCCAATATAAAAGAAAAGATGCCTTCATAAAAAGTGCAAAAGAAGCAGTCATGCTAATGCCCGGCATAATCCTCATGCTAATTATGGCAGGCCTAATAGAAGGCTTTCTAACCCCAGCAAGACTTCCAATGCTCTACAAACTAATCTTCGCTGGCATCACAGCCATAGCCATGCTTTTATATATTATCATACCTAGAAAAGAGGCCTAGATAATCTGAAGAATTCATCAGACTGTCGACAAAAGCATTTTTTCTGATAAGTGTGTACTCATGAAAGGCAGTAAGTGTTCATTTTTCTGGCCTTTCCCTTCGGCCGGTCCGGCGAAAAATGAACACTTACTGCCTTTCATATTAATCTAGAAGAAAAAATGCTTTTATCTCTGTTTCGTAAATAGAGAATTAATTTGTCAACAATCTGAATAAAGATTTCTTGTCTATATTGCAAGAAGACGACATTACGAAAGTCGTATAATTCAATTAAGTAAAACATAAAAATTACAGAGACAAAGTAATTACAACTAATTTCCATTACAGAGACAAAGAGGTTATACTATGTGTTTGACAGCGAGCAGGATTGCGAGCGGCGCGACTGACCCGCATGGATGCGGGTTGGAGCGAAAAAAACACATAGTATAACCTCTTTGTCGACAACGATAGTTATCCTAAAATGCATATATCGATAACTACCATTCATTCCCCTCAATAACCTATGATGTCTTTTTGATTTTATGGAGCCACTTCCCACAACGATCACCATAATACCCAATAATCACCCCATTTTCCTCAATAGCAACCACCTCACACCGATTACTACATCCCTCACACTCAAACCCTCGAGTCGACAAATGAGCAGCCTCTAAATCAAACCCTTTAAATTGGGTAACCCCCTTGCTTCGTTCCACTTCTTCCTTGGCTAAAACTGCCGCACCAATTGCACCCATAACATTATAATGCTCCGGCACGATAACCTCTTGAGCTAACGCTTCTTCAAAAGCCTTTCTAATCCCTATATTAGCAGCAACCCCTCCTTGAAAAAAGATAGGCCCAACGATTTCTTTCCCTTTGGCAATATTACTCAAATAATTCCGAACCAATGCATCACACAACCCTTTCACAATCGATGGAGTATCATAACCCATTTGTTGCTTATGAATCATATCAGACTCAGCAAAAACAGCACATCTACCTGCAATTCTTACAATATGATTTGCTTTCAGTGCATAAGCTCCAAAGTCTTGAATAGGAATTCCTAATCTATGTGCCTGCCTATCTAAAAATGAGCCTGTACCAGCTGCACAAACTGTATTCATTGCAAAATCAGTAACAATACCATCCTTCAGAATGATGATTTTAGAGTCTTGACCACCAATTTCTAAAATGGTTTTCACATATGGATTTATATGAAGTGCAGCTACAGCATGAGCAGTAATTTCATTTTTAACACTATCAGCACCTACAACAGTACCAATAATTTTTCGTCCACTACCTGTTGTGCCTACTGCTTTAATTGCCTCATCCAAGTATTTTCCTTTTAATAGCTTTAAACCCTCTTGAACAGCTTTCATAGGTAACCCCTTAGTACTTAAGTACAGATGATCTACCACTTCAAGCTCTTTGTTAAGAATAACAAAATCCGTACTTACAGATCCAATATCAATTCCTAAATAATACATCTTTCACGTCTCCTTTCAAGCATATCAGTAAAAGCTTCAACTCTAGTCATAAAGCCTTCCTCCCCAGTCATTTCATCTACAATCAAGGTAAGAATTGGGAAGCTTTTATCAGTAGATATTTTTTCAAGTATTGGCTTGGCGATGACTTCTGGCGTACAGCCAATAGGGAATATTTGAATAGCACCATCATAGCCTTCCTTGTGGGCTATTAGGGCCTTTCCTACAGTTTCTCTTGTATAGCCACCAGCACATGTATAAATATATTCTTTAGCAGCCTTATGCATAGAGAATGAATTTAGTTTGAAAGGCTTTAATATGCTATCTTTCAACCACCAAGAGGGTGTTAGACTTCTAGAAATACTAATGCCATAATCCATCAAATGATCTTCGATATGTTTATTAGAAAAAGGTTCGGAAATGGTATAAATCTCTCCGATAATAGCTATTTTAAGAGGTTTTTTACTCAGATCAAGAGAAATGGATTTCAAGGAGTTTTTATAATTCTTTAAAATGGATACAGCTTTTTGGGGAGAATTGGTTACTAGTACATCTTTATAGCATGAATGAAGCAATCGTTTGCATTCTCCTTGGTTTTTTTCATATCCTGATAAATAACGTAATTTGGCTTCAATATCATCTATTAGAATGATAGCTTTTAAGGCAATTAGCAAAGCTTTCATTTTTTTGAAAGTGTTATAGGAGGAATGCCCACCTATTTTTTTTATCCCTTCAAATAATGCTTTTTTGCCATCTTGTGTGTATAGAACAATAAACCCTACATCGTAACCGGCCTTCTTAAGAAGCCGTTGCTGAAAATTGGCATACTCTCCGAATCTACAGGGTCCGTTCGTAGCTAAGATGATAATTGTATCTGCACCTTTTTCGATGCTTTGTATATAATTTCCTAACATAAGCTTAAACGGTTGGCAAATTTCTTCTGGAGAGTGGAATACACCAATATCTAAAGCAGTTTGATTTGATTGAGGAGGAATCACATAATGAATGCCCAAACCATCAAATAACACTTTTAAGCCTATATAGGAATTACCATAATGCGGAATTGTAACAATCATTTTTTTTCTCCTTTTCATCATATTTACCACGCTTGAGCATATCTGAAAAAGCCTCTAATCTAGTATCCATACCAACGTCACCAGAATGCTCATCAAGCTTAACCAATAATAGGGGAACATTTGACATATCTTCTCTAATGGCTTCAGAAATAACAGCATCTATTCCACAGCTAAAACAAGAAATGAAAATAATTCCATCAATTTCTTTCTGCTGGGTTAAATAGGCAGCACTTCCATAAGCTTGTCTGTAATAATACCAAAAGGGTTTTCGTGGAAGCATGGCAATGTAATTATTTAATATTTTATCACCAAAAAAATCAGATGAAATGACGCCAATATCTAATTCATTAAGTTTTTTAATGATGTTCATATTTACATAAGAGTCATAAATATTATATCCATGGCCAAGAAGTAAAATTTTAAAGCGGTACTGAGTTTGATTCATTCTTTTTTTATGGTTTAGCTGACGAACCATAGCGCTATAAAAGGCATTTTCAACAACCGATTTTTTAGGCGTAATGAGCTTACCTACATCCTTTGCCCAGTGATATAATTGTTTTTGAGAATTAAAATATAAGGATTGATAAGTGATTTGGGGTAAATTATGCATGCTATGAACAACCATCTCAGGAAGACTACAAAGATGTGGACATATATATTCGTTGTTTGTAATCTTCATGATTCGTGGCACAACCATAAGGTCACATTGATTTTTTATTGAATCAACATGACCATGAAAAATTTTAATAGGTAAGCAGGCTTCGCTTGTACAGCAACGAATTCCAGCATCCATTACTACTTTATTCGTATCAGCTGATATAATTAGCTCTGCACCTATTTCTTCAAAAAAAGTTTTAAAAAAGGGATGGTATCTATAGTATAAGAGACCTTTAGGTAAACCTACTTTCATGAGGTATTTCCTTTCTTGATGTTATATTAATGAACTACAGAAAGTAATCTCTTCTAAATTTTCCCCATAAATGTAAAATTATTCAAGAGCTAAAATTTAAATATTTATATGTATTGATGTAAACTTTATACAGTGATATAATTAATAATATTGTGTTAATATTGAGCGATGGTTTGTAATAATATGGGGGTATGAAATAAGATGGATGCATTTAATATTAGAGATGAAGAATATATTGACCTTATCGCGCCCATAGTAGAGCATCATGAGTTTAAGAAGTTAAAAGGCTTTAATCATCATAAGGGTAGCGTGTTTACCCATAGTGTTTTAGTGTCTTATTTGTCATATAAAATTGCAAGAAAATTTAATCTAGACTATATATCTATTGCAAGAGGTGGTCTTTTGCATGACTTTTTCTTATATGATTGGAAAATTGAAGGTAAGCTTAACAAGAAAAGCTTTATGAAAAAGCATGGGTTTACTCATGCGCGAGAAGCTTTTGACAATGCAAATCAATTTTTTGAAATCAATGATATTGAAAAAGACATTATCATTAAGCATATGTTTCCTTTAAATCTACCACCACCAAAAACACTTGAAAGTTGCATAGTTACCATGGTTGATAAGTACGTAGCAATCGTTGAATATAGGGATCGAATATTGAATTCTCAAAGGCTCCTAAGGCTTAAGTAAAAGTTTTGGGTTATCATGTAATCATGTTAGCGAATTTAAAATATCATACAATGATAAATGGGGGAAATGGAACATGAATCATAAATTTATAACCACTTTACTTAGTACTTTGTTGATATTATCGTTATTCATTGGTACAGGCTGTACTAAACCAGATGTTATTAAGATTGGAATTCTTGGAGATATTACTGGAAGGTCTTCTTATTTAGGAGTCTCAAATAGAAATGCAGTAGTACAAGCTGTTGAGGAATTTAATAAAAGCTCGGAGGATTTCCAAATTCAATTGAGTATAAAAGATGATAAGGGTTCATCAGAGGAAACCTTAAAGTGCATTGATGAGTTTATTTCTGAAGGTGTGAAACTTGTTATAGGACCTTTAACAAGTAATGTTGCCTTAGTGATTAAAAATTTACCTAGTGAAACAGCAAGTAATATTCTATTCGTAAGTCCAACAGTTTCTGGGAACTTTATGTATGATATAGATGACAACTTCATTACATTAGTTGACTCAAGTGATAAACAAGGAATGATGTTAGCAAAAGGTGCTATAGAACTAGGATTGAAAAAGATTGCAACGATTTATGAATATAACAATAAAAGCTATTCTGAGCCAGTAGTAAAAGCTTTTGAAGATGTCTTTAAGAGTTTAGGTGGGGAAGTTGTTTATGCTAAACATTTTAACTCTTCTGAAAAGGCTCCTTTTAATGAACTTGCTAATGAAATCATTGCTTCTCAAGCAAATGGAGTGCTCATAATTGCTGGTGGATTAGACTCCTCTCAACTTATTCAATACCTTCATAAGCAAAAACCAGACTTACCAATTTACTGCGGAACGTGGGCAAAAACAACGGATTTTATTTCAAATGGTGGAAAAGCAATCGAAGGAACATATTTCGTAGGGATTATGGATGAATATGCTAATAACGCCGAGTTCAAACAATTCGCTGAGAATTATAGAGAGCTTTATGACTTTGAACCAACCTTTGCTGCAATGTGTGGATATGAAAGTGCAAAAATATTAATTGAGGCAATTCAAAGAGGGGACTCAGTAGAGCCTCAAGTAGTTAAAGAAGAAATTATTAAAAATAATACGTTTAAAGGGTTGAATTTAGATCTATACATTGATGAAAATGGTGATAGCGAAAGACCATATACAATGTTTCAAGTACAAGAAAGTAAATATATTAAGGTGAGAGAATGATGAGACAACCTAAAACATTAAAATATCTACTTAAAAAGAATATTTTACTGATTACTGTTATTCCAACAATAATTTTCACAATATTGTCGACTGCTTTTGTGCTGAATTTTATCAAAAAGAATGAAGACCATCAACAGAATATGGTACTAGATATGATAGAAAGTGAAATGAAAAAAATGCTAGACTCCAATTTGTTCGTTTTGACAGAGGTGGATGCTACCCTGGAAGGGCGACTGATAGAGGACGATAAGGTCAATCAATATTTAGAAGGAATTATTAGTAGATATGAGTTGTTTGACAGTATTAGGATAGTGGATAGAGAAGGAAATGTTGTTCATGCACCAACCAGTGAAGAGGATATTATTGGATTTAATGTGGCTTATCAGGATTATTTTCAGTCTGCTTTAAATTCAACAGATAGTTATTGGTCAAAGGTATTTATGTCAGCAGAAAGCTCGATGGCAACAATTGCTATTTCCATGAACACGAAAGATGATGAAATGATCATTGGATATTGCTCTTTGAGTGCCATTCAAAAAATAGTTGATGAAATACAAAAAGAACCATTACATAATATAGCAGTTGTTGAAGGACACGGAGCTTTCATTGCACATAGTGATTTTAATAAGGTAACAGCAAGAGAAAGTGAACTGAATTATGATAAACTTAAAGTAAATGGAACATATGTGATTGATCATAATAATGAAAAATTTAGTGCTTCATCAAGAACCTTTATAAACAATGACTTTACAATTATATTTTATAAGCCTCTTTTTGAATCTTATTCAATTGTTGGATATCTTCTATTGATTAGTTTAAGCTTTATCATCTTAGTTTTTATTTTAAGTATTCTCATTGCAAATATTCAAACCAAGCCAATCATAGATACGATTTCTGAGCTTATTGAACATTCAGGAGAAATAAGCCAAGGAAATTATGATATTACACTTGAGCATGCCGGTATCGAAGAATTTAATGAACTAAAAAACAATTTTAATTCCATGTCAATGATGGTTCAGGAAATGTTTAATAGGTTATCTGAGTCACAAATGGAGCTTGAAATATTAAATGAAGATTTATGTCAACAGAACGAAGAAATTAAAAAAAGTGAAGAACAAATCTCTGTAATTATTAATAGTACCTATGATGGCATTTTAGTTTTGGATACGAAGTACAATGTTCTATGGGTTAATAATGCAGTGTATGAGTTATTTGATATTGATAAAAAGCATTTTATGAGAAATACAAAATGCTATGATTTATTATACGGATTTCATTCGAAGTGCTACCATTGTGATATGGAGGTTGTTAAGCTAAGCAGAGATAAGCTAAGTAAAATAATCTCTTACGATAAAAAGCTTATTGAAGAAACCTATATACCGAATTATGATGATCAAGGAGAATTTTTAGGTGTTATTAAAACCTTCCGTGATATAACGGATAAGGTAGCCTTAGAGACTAAGCTTAATAGAGCTATTAAAATGGAGGCGATTGGAAGGCTTACTGGTGGGATAGCTCATGATTTCAATAATATACTTCAGGTTATTATAGGTTACACAGATTTGGTTATGGTACAAATGCAACAATCAGAGGAAAGTGAAAGTGTTCAATCAAAGATGAGGACTATATATGAAGCAGCGAATAAGGCAGAAAGATTAATTAAGAAGTTAATGACTTTCAGTAAAATTGAACAGATATCTCCAAAGAGCATCAATCTAAACATTATTGTTCGAGAGCTTGGAACCATGTTATCAAGAATAATAGGAGATGACATTGTATTAAGCTTACGGCTTGAAGAAATGCTTCCAGAAGTATTTGCGGATCCTACGCAGTTTGAACAAATCATTATGAATTTATGTATCAATGCCAAGCATGCAATGCCAAATGGTGGTAGTATAGATATACATACTTATTCTATTGAGAAAAATAGTATGACCTATGTAGCATTAGAAGTTACTGATACAGGTACTGGAATCTCAGAAGGCATCAAAGAGAAAATATTCGATCCATTTTTTACAACGAAAGATATTGGTAAAGGTACAGGACTTGGGCTTGCAATTGTATTAGGAATAGTGGAAAAACATCATGGGTTTATTGAACTTAACACAACTGAAGGCGTGGGAACAACCTTTACAATTTTCATTCCATCAACGCATATACAATCAATGATTCAACAAAGAGATGATTTCGATATTGACGATACAAAGTTAAAAGGAATTCACATTCTCTTTGCAGAAGATGATGATTCAGTAAGGACTATAGCGGCTTCCGTTTTAAAAGGTAAAGGAATTCATCTTATTGAAGCAGTTGATGGTAGAGATGCTTTGAAAAAATACATGGATATTGGGGAAAAGGTTGATTTGTTAATTCTAGATGTTATTATGCCAGGAATTAATGGGGTTGAGGTTTTTGAAAGCATAAAGAGTATCAATCCCAATATCAAAACTATATTTACCACAGGATATAGCAATGATTTTCTTGGTGAAGACTATAATTTGTTTCTTCAAGGAAAAGTACTTCAAAAACCATATAGAAATGAAGAACTTATTAGATCCATCTTAGAGGTACTTGAAGAATAATAATCAAAAACGAAATGAAAGCACCTTAAAATTAAAGAAAGGAGCATAAATATGGCAAAAGTAACCTTTAATGAAGAAAAGTGCAAAGGCTGTGAGCTATGTGTAAGTGTTTGTCCAAAGGCAATCATTTCACTAGCAGATAGAATAAATTCAAATGGATATCGTCCAGCCGAAGTTAAGGAAATGGATAAGTGCATAGGCTGTGCATTTTGTGCAACGATTTGCCCTGATGTGGTTATTAAGGTAGAGAAATAGATCATAAAAATTTAGGAGGAACAAAAATGGCTAAAGTTTTAATGAAAGGCAATGAAGCTATTGCTGAGGCAGCTATTCAAGCGGGATGTAAGTATTTTTTTGGATATCCCATTACACCACAAAATGAAATTCCGGCCTATATGGCAAAAAAGCTTCCTCAAATTGGTGGTACATTTTTACAAGCTGAATCTGAAATAGCTGCAATAAATATGGTATATGGAGCAGCAGGCACAGGTGCTAGAGTTATGACTTCATCATCTGGACCTGGTATTAGTTTAAAGCAAGAAGGAATATCTTATATTGCAGGAGCAGATTTGCCGTGTGTAATCGTGAATATCGTTAGAAGTGGTCCTGGACTAGGAGGAATTCAACCAGCGCAATCTGATTATTTCCAAACAGTTAAGGGTGGAGGACATGGAGATTACCACATGGTAGTTTATGCTCCGGCAACGATTCAAGAAGCGGTTGATGTAACGATGGAAGCATTTGATGTAGCTGACCAATATAGAACACCAGTTACCATTCTCGGTGATGGTATGTTAGGACAAATGATGGAACCGGTTGAATTTAAACAACCTAAAAAAAGAGTTCTTGAAGAAAAGACATGGGCAACAACAGGTTATCATGGTGATAGACCAAGAAATATAATTAATTCTTTATATATTGTACCTTCCGTACTCGAAGAAACTATTCGTAAACGTTTCGATAGATATGCAGTGATCAAAGAACAAGAAACAAAGGTAGAAATCTATAATTGTGAAAACGCAGAAATTATAATTGCTGCATATGGAACAACTTCTAGAATATGTAAGAACGTGATAGAGGCTGCTGAAAAGATTGGAATTAAGGTTGGTTTAATAAGACCAATTACTGTATGGCCATTCCCAGACAAAGCTTTTGAAGAATATGCAAATAAAGATTATGTTAAAGCTTTTTTAAGCGTTGAGATGAGTATGGGACAGATGGTAGAGGACGTTAGACTTGCAGTAAATGGCCGTAAGCCAGTTCGTTTTACTGGAAGAACAGGCGGAATGGTACCAACTCCTAAAGAAATTTTAGATGTAATAAAATTAATATTGGAGGAGGCAAAATAAATGGATGTGGTTTTTGATAAAACAAAAGGATTGACCGATAAGACATTCCATTATTGCCCAGGCTGTACACATGGCGTTGCTCATAGACTTGTGGCTGAGGCAATGGAGGAATTAGGTGTTTTAGATAAAGCAATAGGTGTAGCACCTGTAGGCTGTGCGGTTTTTGCATATGAATACTTTAATTGTGATATGCAAGAAGCATCTCATGGCAGGGCTCCAGCTGTTGCGACAGGAATTAAAAGGGTGCTACCTGATCATATTGTTTTTACTTATCAAGGAGATGGTGATTTAGCTTCAATTGGTACCGCTGAAATTATTCATGCAGCCGCAAGAGGAGAAAATATTACAGTTATTTTTATAAATAATACTACGTATGGAATGACAGGTGGACAAATGGCACCTACAACCTTAATCGGTCAAGTAACAACAACTTCACCAAATGGTAGGGATCCATTGCTTGCAGGTTATCCTATAAAAATGTCTGAAATGCTTGCTACGATTGAAGGCGCTTCATATATTGAAAGAGTTTCATTACATGATATTAAACATATTAAGCACGCAAAAAAAGCAATCAAAAAAGCTTTTGAAAATCAAATAAATAATAAAGGCTTTTCCTTAATTGAAGTTCTTTCAACATGTCCTACAAACTGGGGTATGACTCCTAAGGATGCAATGGTATGGCTTGAGAAAAACATGATTCCTAATTTCCCATTAGGGGTTAAGAAGGAGGTTGAGTAGATGACTGAACAAGTAATTATTGCTGGTTTTGGTGGGCAAGGAGTTATGTCAATAGGACAAATGCTTACTTATGCAGGTATGATTGAAGATAAAAATGTATCTTGGTTACCATCATATGGTCCGGAAATGCGTGGAGGTACAGCGAATTGCAATGTAATCGTATCGGATGAACTAGTAGGCTCACCGGTTGTTACAGAAGCAACAGCAGTGTTGGTACTCAACAAACCGTCCTTAGATAAATTTGAAATTTTTGTACAAGAAAATGGCTTACTTATAGTGAATAGTTCATTGGTTGATAAGAAAACCTCAAGAAATGATATTAAGACTTATTATATTCCAGCAAATGAAATCGCAGCAGATATTGGAAATGATAAAATTGCTAATATGGTAATGTTAGGTGCTTATATTGAACTTACTAAGGTAGTATCGATTGATAGTGTTTTAGAAGCCTTGAAAAAAGTACTTGGGGAATCAAAGGCGGGGCTTATTCCAATAAACCGTCAAGCACTAGAACGAGGAGCTGCTTGTATTCAATAAATACCAAAGCCAAGGTCTAATTTCAGTATTCCTTGGCTTTTTATTACCGAAAATAAGAGAAAAGCTTACAATATAAGCCCATTCTTGTATAAGAAAATCGGCTGTGCCAAGATAAAAGTACTCGTTACTCGTCTGCCGCTTTTGCAATTGCGTATGCAGAACTTTCCTAATAAATAAAAAATGAGAGGAGAAAAAGTATGTCGAACCTTTTACAAATTAAAGAAATATCTATAAGAATGAAGGATTTAAGAGAAATTTACGAATTATCTGAAGAAAGCTTAGCAAAGCAACTCAATGTAGATTTAGAAGTTTATAAGAATTATGAAAATGCCATTTGTGATATTCCTATTGGCTTTTTATATGACTTTGCCAATCGTTTTAAGGTTGAGCTGATGACTTTGCTAACTGGTGACGAACCTAGGTTGCTTCAATATGAAGTGGTAAGAAAAGGACAAGGCTTGAAAATAGATCGTAGAAAACAATATGATTATAGCAACCTTGCTTATAATTTTATCGGGAAGAAATTAGAGCCTTTTTTAGTTACGGTGCCACCTACAGATGAGGCTACAGCAATAACTTGTAGTCACCATGAGGGACAAGAGTTTAATTATTTATTAGAAGGCAAAATGAAGATGATTATAGGTAAGCATGAAGTAGTCCTTGAGGCTGGTGATGCTATTTATTTTAATTCAAATAGTCCTCATGGTATGAAGGCTTTAGGGGGAGCGAAAGCTCAATTTTTAGCAATTATTGCAGGTTAAACTGCAAATCTGAAATTATAAGCGATCATAAAAGGAGGAGAAAAAGGTGATTTATAAGGATTACTTATTACATAATAGAAAATTTACGGATTATGAAGATTACTACAAAAATTTCCAAGTTGTTGTTCCAGATAACTTCAACTTTGCGTATGATGTCGTAGATCGTATTGCAACAGCAGAACCTGATCGAATTGCACTCGTATGGGCAGATAGCGAAGGCAATGATCGAACATTTTCCTTTAAAGAATTGAGTTTACTGAGCAATCAAACAGCACATTACTTTAAGTCCCTAGGAATTAAAAAGGGTGACGCAGTTATGCTTGTTCTAAAAAACCATTATGAATTTTGGTTTTGTATTTTAGCGTTACATAAGCTTGGAGCAATAGCAGTTCCAGCAACACATATGTTAATGAAAAAGGATTTTATTTATAGGAATAACAGCGCTAGTATCAAAATGATTGTTGCTGTTAATTCTAGTGAGCTATTAGAGAGTGTTGATGCCTCTCAGGATGCTTCCCCAACCCTACAGAAAAAGGTAGTTGTTCTTGGGCAAAAGGACGGTTGGGAGGAGCTATATGCTGGAATTGCAGCAATGCCAGAAAGCTTTGAAAGACCTACGGATGACCAAGATGTAAATAAGAAAGATTTGATGTTGTTGTATTTTACGTCAGGAACTACTGGTAATCCTAAAATGGTTCAACATAATTATGGATATCCATTAGGGCATGTCAATACTGCATTGTATTGGCAACAAGTAATGGATAAAGGTTTGCATTATACTGTAGCAGATACGGGTTGGGCAAAAGCGGTATGGGGAAAAATCTATGGTCAATGGTTATGTGGTAGTGCTGTTTTTGTTTTAGAATACGATAGATTTGTGGCAACTGAACTGCTTGAAGCGATCGAAAAGTATGGCATAACAACCTTTTGTGCACCACCAACAATATATAGGTTCGTTATTAAAGAGGATTTAACTAAATACAACCTAACCTCACTAAAACATTGTAGTGTAGCAGGAGAACCGCTTAATCCTGAGGTTTTTAATCAGTTTTTAAAGGGTACAGGCATTAGATTACAAGAAGGATATGGTCAAACTGAGTTAACAGTTACACTTGGAACATTTCCATGGATGGAGGCAAAGCCGGGTTCAATGGGAAGACCAGCGCCAGGATACGATTTAGATTTAGTCGATGAAGATGGAAATACTGTTAAGCTAGGTGAAGAGGGTCAAGTAGTTGTAAGACTAGATCGAGTAAAACCAACAGGTATGTTTGGCTGCTACTATAGAGATGAAGTTGCAACAAGCAGAGTGTGGCATGACAATGTCTATTATACTGGCGACATGGCATGGTGTGATGAAGATGGTTATTATTGGTTTGTTGGTAGAGCTGATGATGTAATCAAATCCTCTGGATATAGAATAGGGCCTTTTGAAGTTGAGAGTGCCTTGTTGGAGCATCCAGCAGTATTAGAATGTGCAGTTACTGGTGTTCCAGATGAAGTAAGAGGTCAGGTGATCAAAGCAACGATTACTTTGTCAAAAGGTTATTTGGCAAGTGATGCTTTAGCAAAAGAAATTCAAGAGCATGTAAAAAAGGTAACGGCACCTTACAAGTACCCTAGAATTATAGAATTTGTTGATGCCTTACCTAAAACAATCAGTGGAAAAATTAGAAGAATACAAATAAGAGAAGAGTCAAAATAAAATGAATAAGGAATTAGTAAGGAATCAGTAAGAAATTAGTAAGGAATTAGTAACGAATCAGTAAGGAATCAGTAACGAATCAATAACGAATCAATAACAATATGAATCAATGACAATACAAATAAATAGCAATATCAAATCAAATAAAAAACACCAATTGTTACATCGCTTCAGCGAATTGTAACAATTGGTGTTTTTGGTTATGGGTCTGGAACTAATCTTCATGTAACGTATCCCAAAGCTGATATAAATCTGAAAGTTCGTCTTCAAGGTTCGTCTTTTGATCTGAGAGTTCTTGTACCTTCAGATGATCAGTGTAGATTTCATCTTGACACAATAATAAATCTATTTCTTTCATTTTATCTTCAACTTCATGTATTTCAAGCTCTGTTTTCTCAATGAGCTTCTCTTTTTTTCTTTTTTGTGTTTCTAATTCCTTATTCTGGAGCCAAAGGGCTTTATTCGTTTTGGTTTTAGAATTGTCTGGTTCCTCATGCAGTTCAGAGGAGTTAATTTCTTCAGAGCGTTTTTCAATATAATAATCATAATTGCCAGAGTAGCTCTTTATACCTTCAAAGCTTAAATCTAAAATACGGGTAGCAACTTGATTAATGAAATATCTATCATGAGATATAAAAAATAGAGTTCCCGTATATTTATTTAAGGTAGACTCAAGTACTTCCCTAGAAACAACGTCCAAATGATTTGTCGGTTCATCTAGAAGCAACAAATTTGATTGTGACAGCATCAACTTGGCAAGAGTTAATCGACCTTTTTCACCACCACTTAAAGAAGTAATCTGCTTAAAAACATCATCCTTCGTGAACAAAAAGGCAGCAAGCACATTTCTAATATCCCCAACATTCATAGTAGGGTAGGTATCGGATATTTCATCTATTAAGTTGTTTTGAGGATTTAATAGGCTATGCTCTTGATCATAGTATCCAACATGAACATTTGCACCTAACTTAACTCGTCCATTGGTAGGTTGGATATGATCCGTTAGTATTTTGAAAATAGTAGTTTTTCCTGAGCCGTTTTTACCAATAAGAGCTATTTTTTCTCCTTTCAATAGATCAAAGCTGACGTTCTCAAATATTTGTTGAGAGGAGAATGACATTTTTAAATCCTGTACTGAAAGCACATCATTTCCACTTTCATGCTTTGGCTTTAAAGTGAATTTCATTGTATCATTTAAGGCTTGAGGCTTATCTAATCTTTCTACTTTATCCAAAGCTTTCTCGCGGCTTCTAGCTCTTTTTATGCTTTTTTCTCTATTGAAGGATCTTAATTGCTTAATGACCTCTTCTTGCTTTTTAATATCCTTTTGTTGAGTTTCATAATGTTTTTCTTCAATCTCTTCATTGATTGCTTTATGTTTCGCATAAAAAGAGTAATTGCCCATGTAAGTCTTGCATTTACCTGCTTCAAGCTCAATTACCTTTGATACTATTTTGTCAAGAAAATAACGGTCATGAGAGATGATAAGTAAAGTGCCGTTATAGGTCGTTAAGTAGTTTTCTAGCCATTCTGTAGCATTGATATCAAGATGATTTGTTGGTTCATCAAGTAATAGTAGCTCAGGTTGACTCACTAAAATTTTTGCCAAAGCGAGACGTGTCTTTTGACCACCGGATAAAACCGAAGCCATTTTATCGAATTCTTCTTCACAAAAACCTAAGCCCTTCAGAATACCTTTAACTCGACTTTTGTAGCTATAACCATCGAGCATTTCAAATTCATGACGTAGATTCATGTATTTGGTAGATAATTGCTCGAAGATTTCTTCGTTTTTTGCATGTGTAGCAATCTCTTTTTCAACATTTAGTAGCTCATCTTCCATTTCTAGAATATTCGCTTTAGCACTTAAAATTTCTTCGTAGATGGATTTGTCTGAGTCTAGCGTTGAATTTTGAGATAAGTATCCTACGGTAGTTTGATTAGAAATTACAACATTACCTGTATCAGGAAGTAATTCCTTTGTTATTATTTTAAATAGAGTAGATTTGCCAGCGCCATTAATACCGACAACTGCTACCTTTTCTTTTTCATTGATTTGGAAGCTAACATCCTTAAATAGGACATCAGTGATAAAAGCTTTTGCTAAATTATTGCCTGAAAGAATCATGTTTACATACCTTTCGTTTTGATTTCTATTATCATAACATTATTCTAAGTATTTGAAAAGACTTAGTATAATAGAAAATATATTGTAACAATTTGAGTTTTTTTGATTGACACATATTTAACGAATAGATATAATATATACTATGGGTAAATACATATGAACTGGGGTGTTTAAATGATAGAAAAAAAGATTTCGGTTGCAGTCATTAAAAGATTACCGAGATACTATAGGTATTTAGGAGATCTACTTGAAAATGATGTAGTAAGAATTTCTTCAAAAGAATTAAGTAAAAAAATGGATGTAACAGCATCACAAATTAGACAAGATCTTAATAATTTTGGGGGTTTTGGACAACAAGGATATGGTTATAATGTAGAATATCTTTATCATGAAATTGGTAAAATACTTGGTCTTGAGAAAAAACACAAAGTCATTATTGTTGGGGCAGGAAATCTAGGCCAAGCCTTAGCAAATTATACTGATTTTGAGAAAAGAGGTTTTATTCTTGAAGGTATTTTTGATGTTAATCCAAGATTGGTCGGCATGACTGTCAGAGGTATAGAAATAAAAGATATTGGTGAAATGGAAAAGATTGTCAAAAGTGGTGAAATTGATATCGCTGTACTGACAATTCCGAAACAGAAGGCAGTAAAAGTAGGTAATGACCTCATTAACTGGGGAATTAAGGGTATATGGAATTTTGCTCCTATTGATTTGAAATTAAAACTTTCTTCTGATGTAGTTGTAGAAAATGTGCATTTATCCGATAGTTTGATGACTTTATCTTATAACATTAATTGCAAAGAATAATTAAATAGAATGAAAACATAAACCCTCCAAACAAAAGTTAAGAGGGTTTTTAGTTATTGTTCAGAGATTATATTTAACCAGAAAGTGTGCTTCACGAGCAAAGGTTATGAAAATAATTTCTGAATTTATGCTATAACTTGGATAATTGGCTGGAAAAATGCTATAGTAATCCCTTAAATTATACGATATAATATATGATAAATCAGTTTAGTAAAAGGGATGTGATGGAAATGACCAAACGTATTAAAATTATTCAAAAAACTCACCCATTAACGTTAGATCAAAGATGGCATGCCCTTTTTGCAAATAAAAAAACTAGAACAATGAAAATTCTAGAAAAAAAACTAAATCTACTTATCAAAAACCAAGGTCAATGCAATAATGATTACAAAGAATATTCACAGTTAAAAAAGAAGTTAATGTCGGATATTATTGAAGGTATGTCGGATGCTTTTGAGGATGTTAACAATCATTCCCTTCAGAATATGGACAAGAATAAAAAATACATAGAAGAAATCAATGATAAATTAGATGAAATTGAAAATAAATTAGTTGGATTACCAAGAGAAATGGAAGTAGTAAATAGTAAGCTGCTTGAGGTTAGTATGTCTCTATGTTATAAGAGGATGATCAAAAATAAAGATAGATTATCTCAAATGGATATGCAAATAGTTAAGTTAAGAGAGCAATTGAAAGAGTTAGTGGTAAAGAAAAATGAAAGTAAGGAAGAATATGATTTGTTATATGCCTATATGCATGATTTGGTAGGACCAAATGTTATAGAGCAATTTGACAAAGTATATTTGGGAGGAAAAGAGTTTGATTAAAGGTATTGGTAATGATATTATAGAAATTAATCGAATAAAAAAGGCAATAGAACGTCCGAGGTTTATGGAAAAACATTATACGAGTAATGAAATAGCCTTATACCAATCAAGAAATAACAATATTGAAATTCTTGCCGGAAATTTTGCGGTTAAGGAATCAGTGTCAAAGGTTTTTGGGACAGGTGTTAGAGGTTTTTCATTAAAAGATATTGAAGTACTTAGAGATGAACTTGGGAAGCCTTATATTTTATTACACAATGAAGCAAAAAAGTTTGCTGAAGAAGCACAAATCGAACAGATACTAGTTTCAATCGCCCATAGTGAAAAATATGTGGTAGGTTTTGCAATAGGGGAAGGTGTATAGTAATGGTAGCAGTAACAGGACAAGAAATGAAAGAAATTGATAGGTTCACGATAGAAGAAATCGGAATTTGTAGCATAGTATTAATGGAAAATGCAGCGAATGCATTTATGAATGAACTTATGAAAGAGCCTAATATTAAGAATTCTTATGTTGTGGTTTTTTGTGGATTAGGAAATAATGGTGGAGATGGTTTTGCAATTGCAAGATTATTAAAACTAAAGAACATAGATGTCCAAGTAGTTATTTTAGGATCACCTGATGAAATAAAAGGAGATGCGAAAGTTAATTATAATGTATTATTGCAGCTTGATATTCCAATTAGATTGATACTCTCTGAACTAGATTTAAAACATCTTATCGAAAGCGTCCCAAAACATGCTGTTTTTGTGGATGCTATTTTTGGTTTCGGTTGTAATAAAAATATTGATGGATTGTATGCGCTTACTATCTTAGCTATAAATGGACTAGAAAATAAAACCTTTTCAGTGGACCTGCCATCTGGAGTTAATGCTAATAATGGAAAAATTATGGGAGTTGCAATTGAAGCATACAAAACCATAACCTTTTGTTTGCCTAAAGTTGGTTTATTGCTTTATCCAGGAGCAGCTTATACGGGAGACGTAGTGGTTGTAGATATTGGTGTGCCTGAAAAAGCCTGGATGGATAAACCTTATCAACATGAGATCATTGAAAGTTCCTTTAGTCAACTATTACCTAAGCGACGTGTGATTTCTCACAAGGGTACTTATGGAAAAGCTCTGATCATAGCAGGTTCTAAAAGTATGATGGGAGCTGCAATCTTATGCGCTAGATCAGCCTATCAAGTAGGCTGTGGAATCGTAAAAATAATTGCAGAAAAAGGACATGAGGATGCATTATTTGCTAGTATCCCTGAAGCTATAGTTGAAGGATATCATAGAAATGAGAACTTTAATGAAGACCTAGAAAGAATGAATGAGGCAATTAAGTGGGCAGATGCAATCTTAATTGGACCAGGTATGACTGAGGATGAATATACAAAAAAACTTTTAGAAATGGTATTAAAAAATGAGGATAAAAAAATAATTATTGACGCAGATGGATTAAATGTTTTATCAAAAAACATGGATCTTCTGAATCAATGGAATCATAACATAATCATTACTCCACACATTGGAGAAATGGCAAGATTAACTGCACATAATACCAATGAAATTATTGGAAATACTGTTGAATTTTCACTTGCTTTTAGTCGAGAG
Organism: Firmicutes bacterium HGW-Firmicutes-1; assembly: GCA_002841625.1. Classification (NCBI taxonomy): domain Bacteria; kingdom Bacillati; phylum Bacillota; species Firmicutes bacterium HGW-Firmicutes-1. The sequence goes on from PHAG01000012.1 coordinate 107,943, forward strand.
AATAAGATTATTACAGTGTTAAAAAGTGAAAGAACAATTATTGCACACGAGGATGGTGTGTTTATTAATTCATTAGGTAACAATGGTATGGCAACAGCAGGTTCAGGAGATGTACTTGCCGGAATCATCGTTGGTTTATTGGCACAAGATGAAAAAGCGCTGAAAGCTGCTACACTAGGTGTATATATTCATAGTAAAGCTGGAGATATTGCAAAAGAACAGTATGGTGAGCATAGCTTAATGGCAAGTAATATCATTGACGCTATTTCTACTGTAATGAGATAAGTTGTGTTCGAATAGTTATAGGTAAAACCATCAATAGGAGGCATAAAATGAAACAATATCATAGAGTATTTGCAGAGATTAACATAGATTATATTGAAGATAATTTAAAGGCTATTAAAGACTATGTTGGACATAATAAAGAAGTCATGGTTGTTATTAAAGCAGATGGCTATGGACATGGAGCTATCCCTATTGCAAGGCAGTTATATGAAGCTGGGATTAATTGCATTGGTGTAGCAACAATACAAGAAGCAATTGCACTTAGAAAATATGACATAGACATTCCTATTGTTGTGTTAGGATATTCTCCTGTCGAAGAATATGAAAATCTTGTTGAGTACGATATTATTCAAACAGTTTACAAATACTCTATGGCAAAAGGTATTTCTGATGCAGCAACTAAGGCAGGAAAGAATGCAAAAATACATATTAAAATTGATACAGGTATGATGAGGATCGGATTTTTCCCGGATCAAGCAACAGTAGACACAATTATCAAAATGCACACTTTACCTAACTTAGAAATTGAAGGCATATTTACGCACTTCGCACAAGCTGATGGAGAAGATAGGAGTTTTACGAATGATCAAATTGAATTATTCAATTGTTTTATTTCTAAGCTTGAAGAGAATGCAATTACGATTCCTAAAATCCATGCATCTAATAGTGCGGGAATGATTGAGTACAAGAATGCTCATTTTGATATTGTGAGGGCTGGAATAGCCCTATATGGATTATATCCATCTTCAACAATCGATCACACAAAACTTATTTTAAAACCATCTCTATCTTTGAAGAGTAATATTATTTTCTTAAAAGAAGTTGGAGAAGGAGTACCAATTAGTTATGGTGGCACATATACTACTTCTAAAAGGTGTAAAATTGCAACAATACCAGTCGGTTATGGTGATGGCTACCCAAGGTCCCTATCATCAAAGGGAAGAGTACTCATTAGAGGTCAATACGCACCTATCATTGGAAGAATATGTATGGATCAATTTATGGTTGATGTTACTGATATAAAAGAGGTATGCGAAGGTGATGAAGCAGTTTTAATTGGTATGCAAGGAGAGTCTGAAATTTCAGTTGAAGAAATTGCAGAACTTGATGGTACGATAAACTACGAAATAGTATGCCAACTAGGTAAACGTATACCTAGGGTATATTATAAAAATAATCAAATCATCTATACAATTGATTATTTTTAATATAGGCTGACATGCTCTGTGGCACGCTATATGAAAGTTTTGCCTTATAATATTAATAATGCATTTAGGATAATAAAAATGAATAATACGTTTAATATTGGAGATAATTATTTTAGAGAGATAAAGTAAGAAACACATAATAAATCAAATAATTATTTCGGAGAGTGAGTATTGTGGTAATAAAGCGTGGAGATATTTATTACGCTGATTTAAGACCTGTAGTAGGGTCAGAACAAGGTGGGATCAGACCAGTATTAATCGTTCAAAATGATATTGGCAATCGTTATAGTCCAACAGTAATCTGTGCAGCCATTACATCACAAATTAACAAAGCTAAGCTACCAACTCATGTTGAGTTAGCAGCTATAAGATATGATTTAGTGAAAGACTCAGTAATCCTATTAGAGCAGGTTAGAACAATAGATAAAAAAAGACTTAAAGAAAAGGTCTGCCACCTAGAGGATGAAGTAATGGAAAAAGTAAATAAGGGACTTGTCATTAGTTTTGGTGTTAATACATAAAGTTGAGAAGGTTGTACTTAGTACAGCCTTTTTTTATTTTTTGCAAGGAAAGTTCTGCATATGCAATTTCTTGTTCCCTTCCTACTTTTTAGTTGCAATAATAAATAAATCATGGGATAATGCTACTGATATAGACTAATTAAAATTAGAGGTACTCATGGAAGAAAAAAATGATCGACATTTTTATAAAACGTTAGTTTCAATAGCCATTCCTATAGCGGTACAAAGCCTAATTACCAATTTATTAAATCTTATTGATGTATTTATGATTAGTTCCTTAGATACTTCATCAATAGGTGGCGTGAGTATTGCTAATAAAATATTTTTTTTGCTGAACTTATTTTTATTTGGTACGAATAGTGGTGCAGCAATACTATCTTCTCAATACTTTGGTAACAAGGATTTTCTAAGTATAAGAAAAGTTTTAGGTATTTCTTTAATTTTAGGAATTGGAGGAAGCTTCTTCATTTCACTTGGGGCAATATTAATACCAGAAACAATAATCACTGCATTCGCGCCTTATGAACCAGAGATGATCAATGAAGGCGGAAAATATTTAAGAATTATTGGCTTTAGTTATATGTTTACTGCCATTACTTTTTCCTATAGTTTTCTTCTTAGAACTACACATAATGCGAAGTTACCAATGGTTATAACAGCCGGGGCAATCTTAATAAACACTTTTTTTAATTGGGTACTCATCTTTGGAAAGCTTGGAGCACCGGCATTAGGAGTCGAAGGTGCTGCAATTGCTACAGTAGTAGCAAGGATAGTTGAATGTATACTTCTCATATACTTTGTATATAAATATCATCTACCATTAGCTGGAAAACTATCAGAAATATTTAGATTTTCTAGTGCTTTTTTTAGACATTACATAGGTGCAGTTGGTTTTGTAATTTTAAATGAGATTATATGGTCATTGGGTGTGACAGGATATTCTTTTGTTTATGGCAGAATGGGTGAAGTAGTTACTGCATCTATGGCGATTACACAACCAATTGAACAGCTATCCTTTGTAGTTTTTTTTGGTTTATGTAACGCTTGCGGAGTTATGCTAGGCAACCAATTGGGTGCAAATGAAAAGGAAAAAGCGATGGAATATGCAAAGAAATTTTTGTTTCTAGTAACAGCAGCAGGTATCATTACTAGCATTGCAATATTGTTATCCTCTTCATTTATTGCAAATTTATTTAACGTTGAACCATTGGTTAAGAAAAACATCATTAACTGCTTATTTGTATTTAGCCTCTACCTGCCATTTAAGGTTCTCAATATGCTCATTATTGTAGGTATTCTTAGAAGTGGTGGAGATACCTTTGCAAGTATGATTATTGATTTAGTTGGAGTATGGTTGATTGGTATACCTATGGCTATATTTGGTGGGTTGTACTTAAAGTTGGATATACATTTTGTTTATGCCATGATACTTATTGAAGAGGTGTTTAAGTTAATTCTTTGCTTGTTTCGATATTATACAAAAAAATGGGTTAAAAATATTGTTATTGATAGACCTTCATAGCATTCAGCTAATTGTCAAATATGGCTTTATATGATAGAATATCATAGATAAAATGAAAGGGTGGTAATATAAAATGTCTGGACATTCAAAGTTTGCCAATATTAAAAATAGAAAAGAAAGAAATGATTCCAAAAGAGGAAAGATTTTTACTAAGATCGGTAGGGAAATTGTTGTGGCTGTAAAAAGCGGTGGTTCTGAACCAGCAACAAATACTAGGTTAAGAGAGATCATTGCGAAAGCAAAAGCAGAAAATATGCCAAATGATACAATTCAAAGAAGTATTAAAAAAGCATCAGGTGAATTGGGCAATGTAATTTATGAAAGCATTATTTATGAAGGCTATGGTCCAAGTGGAGTTGCAGTTGTTATAGAATGTTTAACGGATAACAAAAACCGAACCGCTGCAAATATTAGACATGCATTATCAAAATATGGTGGTAATTTAGGAACTACCGGGTGTGTATCTTTTATATTCGAAAAAAAAGGACAAATAATTATTGAAAAAGATGATGATGTAATAGAAGATACGCTAATGATTTTAGCTATAGAAGCTGGTGCTGAGGATTTTATTTCAGAGGATGAAGGGTATGAGATTATAACAGAAACTGATCATTTTGCTGCTGTTTATGACGTTCTTGTAAAAGAAAAATATCCAATGTTATCAGCAGAAATAACTATGATTCCGACTACGACAACAGACTTAGAAACGAAGGAAGACATAGATAAACTTCAAAAAATGTTAGATCAGTTAGAAGAAGACGATGATGTTCAGAATGTTTATACCAATTGGGGAAATGAAGAATAATATATTTTTGTAGTATAACGAATCAGAGTATGTAAAAATTAGTCGCCGATTTATAAAATGCGATAGGTAATTAGACCTATAAATATAAAAAAATTACATATTTTGGCTAAAATTATATATAATATTAATGGGATTAAATTGGATAAATATAATAACTGGGCGTGGTGATTATGAATCTAAAGGAGAGGGAAGCAGACGAGCTCGTTATGCTTACAAAGTGCTTTGTAACTTTTGTGGAAAATCAGTATCAGAAGAAAGAAATAACTGAGCAAGAGTATCAAGTACTTATTTGCAACAAGATTGCTTTTTTAAATGCTGTGGAGAAACAAGCAGTTTACAGGTAATTTGTCTAACAGTAAACAAGTAAATTTTGTGCAAATGAAAAATCAGGGATGAAACAAGAAAATAAGCCTAAGAGGCTTTTTTTCTTGTTTATGTACAATTATTCAAAGCTATATTATAATAATACCAAGAATGAATTAGGGGGAATCATGTTGAATAAAGATATTACCACCATAAAGGAACTAGCACAAAAGCTTAACCTAGCTTCCAAAGCTTATTATTTGGAAGATCAGGAAATTATGACTAACTTTGAATATGATCAATTGTATGATGAGTTATTAATGCTGGAAAACAAAACGGGATTTGTGTTATCAGATTCCCCAACACAGAAGGTTGGATATGAGGTTTTAAGTAGCCTTCCAAAGGAAAAGCATGAGTCAATTATGTTATCATTAGATAAAACCAAGGATGCCGCATCCTTAAAAGATTGGATAAAAGAGCAAAGAGGCATTTTGTCATGGAAATTAGATGGTCTTACTATTGTGTTAACCTATGAGAATGGGTTGTTAACGAAAGCGGTAACAAGAGGTAATGGGTTAATTGGAGAAGTAATTACCAATAACGCCAGAGTTTTTAAGAATATACCAACAAAGATTTCTTTTAAAAAGAGGTTGATTCTTAGAGGTGAAGCAGTTATAAAGTATTCTGATTTTAATAAATTAAATGAACTATTGCCAGTGGAAGAACAATATAAAAATCCAAGAAATTTATGCAGTGGTTCAGTTAGGCAATTAAACAATGAAATAACTGCAAAGAGGAATGTCCATTTTTTTGCTTTTCAACTTGTACAAGCGGACGAAGTGGATTTAGAAGACTCAAAGGTCAAACAACTTGAATGGCTAGAACAATTAGGTTTTGAGACGGTAGAGCATAGAGTTGTAACGAAAGATAACATTGCAGAGCAAATAGAAAACTTTGCAAGAGAAATAGTTAACAATGATTTTGGCTCAGATGGTTTAGTTCTTACTTATGATTCAATAGAGTATTCAAATGGACTAGGCGCAACCTCCAAGTTTCCAAAGCATTCAATTGCATTTAAATGGAGGGATGAGATTAAGGAAACAACTTTAACAAAAATTGAATGGAGCGCATCTCGTACAGGACTGATTAATCCGATTGCGATTTTTGAACCAATTGAGCTTGAAGGAACAACTGTTTCTAGAGCTAGCGTTCATAATCTTAGTATTTTAGAGGAACTTGAGCTTGGAATTGGTGATATTATAGAGGTTTACAAAGCGAATATGATTATACCGCAAATTGCAGATAATCTTACTAGAAGCAACAATATAACCATACCGAAATTATGTCCTGTTTGTGGAGAGGCTTGTGAACTTAGACAAATAAGTCAAGTAAAAGCTCTTTACTGTTCAAATGTTGATTGTACAGCTAAAAAAATCAAAAGTTATGCGCATTTCGTATCAAGAGATGCAATGAACATTGAAGGAATATCAGAAGCAACTCTAGAGAAATTTGTGAGTGATGGATTGATAAAAACATTAGGAGATATATTTAGGCTAGAAGACCATAAGCAGATCATTGTTCAAATGGAAGGCTTTGGAGAAAAGTCTTATCAAAATATTATAAATTCTATTGAAAAATCTAAAAAGGTTTATTTGTCAAATTTTATTTATGCATTAGGTATTTCAAATGTTGGATTAAGCAATGCAAAACTGCTTTGCAGAAGCTTGGATAATAGTTTTGTTGAAATATTAAAGGTAAAAACAGAAAATTTACTGCGGATTGAAGGTTTTGGAGAAGTTATTGCTACTTCTGTTGTTGAGTTTTTTGGAAATGAAAAAAATATTGAGATGATTCAAGATTTAATGAAATATATTTCTTTTATTAAAGAAGAAATAAACAATAATGAGCTCATTTTAGAGGGTAAAGTATTTGTAATTACTGGAAGCCTTGAAAAATATGAAAATAGAAATGCATTAAAAGATAAAATAGAAGCATTAGGTGGGAAAGTTACTGGTAGCGTTACTAGTAAAACAGACTACCTTATTAATAATGATGTTCAGTCAACCTCTTCTAAGAACAAAACGGCAGTACAATTAGGAGTAACAATCATTAATGAAGAGGATTTTGAAAAATTAATGAGTTAAGCGTGCACAATTTGCATGTCGATTTTTATCATTAACTTTATTTTTAGATCAGAATGGGATATAATATCATATGGCACGTGAAAGGTTGTGATACATATGGCCAAAGACAAATGCTGTTCAAAGTGGAAGAAGAAAGGCGATTACTGTAAGCAATGCCCCTTAATTCTTGAAAATAAAAAGAAAGATAGTAAAAAGAAGAAAGACAAGAAGAAAGACAAGAAAGAAAACAAGAAAGAAAATAAGAAAAAAAATAAGAAAGAAAATAAGAAAGAAAATAAGAAAGAAGTCAAGAAAGAAGGCAAGAAAGAAGTCAAAGGCAAGAAAGAAGTCAAAGGCAAGAAAGAAGTCAAAGGCAAGAAAGAAGAAAAAGAAAAGAAAGATAAAGATAAGAAGATTAATTACGAAAACAAGAAGGACAAAGATAATAAGGACAAAGATAATAAGGACAAAGATAATAAGGACAAAGATAATAAGGACAAAGATAACAAGGACAAAGATAACAAAGACAAAGACAACAATAAGTAAGAAATCTTAGACGATAGGTGAAAAATAAATGAGCATATTAACTGTACAAAACGTAAGTCATGATTTTGGAGGCAGACAAATACTTCTAGATGCTTCTTTTAGGTTATTAAAAGGAGAACATGTTGGTTTAGTAGGTGCCAACGGTGAAGGGAAATCAACCTTTTTAAATATTATCAATGGTAAGCTTATGCCTGATGAAGGCAAAGTGGAATGGTGCAAACGTATTACGACGGGATATCTTGACCAACACACTGTGTTGGAAAAGGGCATGACCATAAGAGAAGTATTGCGTACTGCATTTCAACATATGTTTGATCTTGAGACAGAGATGTTAGGAATCTACGAGAAGATGGCTGAGGCCTCAGAAAAAGAGATTGAGGATATGATGGAGGATGTTGCAGAAATTCAACATACGTTAGAACATAACGGCTTTTATATTATTGACTCAAAAATTGAGTCAGTTGCAAATGGACTGGGGTTAGGTGATGTAGGATTAGATAGAGATGTAAATGATTTAAGTGGTGGACAAAGAACCAAAGTTCTATTAACAAAACTATTATTAGAGAATCCTATGATTCTAATTCTAGATGAGCCTACAAACTTTCTAGATGTAGAGCATATCAATTGGTTAAAGAATTATCTGATAAACTATGAAGATAGTTTTATATTGGTTTCTCATGATATTCCATTTTTAAATGAAGTAGTTAATGTAATTTATCATGTTGAGAATGCTGAATTAACTAGATATACTGGCAACTACGATGATTTTACTCGTATGAATGATTTGAAAAAACAACAAAACGAAAAAGCCTTTGAAAAACAACAAAAGGAAATTCAACATCTTGAAACCTTTATTGCTAAAAACAAGGCAAGAGTAGCGACAGCAAATATGGCAAAAAGCCGTGTGAAGAAATTAGAAAAAATGGACATCATTGAAAAGACTAGAGAAAAAACGAAGCCTGTGTTTAAGTTTAAAGAGGCAAGAACACCAAGTAAGTATATATTTGAAGCAAAAGGTCTGGTAATAGGTTACTCTGAACCTTTGACAAGACCGCTAGATATTATTCTTGAAAGAGGACAAAAGGTAGCTATTAGAGGCGTGAATGGATTAGGAAAATCTACGTTGTTAAAGACTCTGTTAGGTATTTTGAAGCCTGTAGACGGAGAAGTTCAACAAGGAGATTACTTATATCCTGGATACTTTGAACAAGAATCTTCTCGAAATAATAGTAATACAGCACTTGAAGAAATATGGAATAGGTACCCTAGCATGACGAATAGTGAAGTAAGAGGTGCATTAGCAAGATGTGGATTAACTACTGAGCATATCACTAGCCAAATGATGGTACTTAGTGGTGGTGAGAATGCAAAGGTAAGGCTTTGTAAGCTTATGTTAGATGAAGCAAATTGGTTAGTATTAGATGAACCAACAAACCATTTAGATGTAGATGCTAAGGATGCATTAAAAACGGCATTAAAAGAATTTAAAGGTTCACTTATTATTGTTAGTCATGAGCCTGATTTTTATGAGGACTGGGTTACAGATATTTGGAATGTGGAAGATTGGACAACAAAAGATATCTTTTAAAGGGAGAACTAAAGGATGAACACAATTTTATTAGATTTAGACGGAACAGTATTACCACTGGATATGGATTTATTTATGACGATTTATTTTGCTGAGATGGAGAAAGTTTTTAGCGATTTACCTGATCATGAAATGGTCGTTAAAAATGTATGGGCTGCAACGGGTGCAGCTGTTAAGAGTACAGAAAAAATAACAAATGAAGAAGCTTTTATGAATGCATATGGACAATTAATTGTTGGTGATTTAGACGAGCATAAAAGAAGATTTGAAGCATTTTATGATGAAGGTTTTTTGAAAACTAAAAAATCAGTTATTGAAAATCAATGGATGCAAAAAAGCATTATACTACTCAAAGAAAAAGGATATAATTTAGTTCTAGCAACAAATCCTATATTTCCTATGAAGGCTATTCATCATAGAATTAGATGGGCAGGTTTTGAACCAAGTGATTTTTCATATATATCTTCCTTTGAGAAAAATCATTATTGTAAACCTCAAATAAAGTATTATGAAGAGGTTCTGAGTGCAATAGGGAAAAAACCAGAAGAGTGTATGATGGTTGGAAATGATGTTCAAGAAGATATGATTGTACATAAACTTGGCGTTAAGACCTTCTTAATAGATGAACATATTCTTCATAGAACAGATGAACCAATTCAAGTAGATTATCAAGGAAATTATGAGGATTTCTATATATTTGTAGAAAAACTACCGAAGTTAAATTAATAATAAAAGGTTAAGCTAATTTTAGCTTAACCTTTTATTTATTCTTAGTTTAATAAGTGTTTAATATTAGCATATAATGGTAAACCATTTGAATAAGGAATTGAAGGTTCTCCCATAATTAATGGACGCATATAGTCTATGATCTCATCAGTAACATAATTGCCTTCTTTATTTATCCATTCTCTTGGAATATTTCGTTCTTTGTTCGCTACAGATTCAATATCAATATAATTAATTGAAATTGAATAGGGGTTATTGCTCAAGCGGTTAATCGTTACCATTTTTCCAGTCAAACCTTCCAGAGCATATTCAACAGCTTTTTCGCCAACAAGTGTAGCTTCACTAATATCAACTAAGGAAGCGCAATGCATTGCACTTCTTTGTAATACATTAAGTTCGATTGAACGAACCTTACAGTTAAAGGAATCTAATGCGAGATTTTCCAACGTTCTTCCGGTACCACTTAGATGTACATGTCCAAAGGAGTCCTTTTCACAGGAGGATGCTGAAATAAATTGTCCCGATTCATCTCTGATCCCTTCAGATACAGCAACAATAACATTTTTTTTCCTCTTATGAAGTTCGGAAATATCTTGAATAAATCTATCCTTTGAGAAGGGTACCTCTGGTAGGTAGATTAAATCAGGTGCTTCATTGTATTGATTTCTAGCCAAAGCAGAGGCGGCTGTAAGCCAACCAGCATTTCTCCCCATAACTTCAACTATTGTAAGGCTATTTAAACTATAAATATATGTATCATGTGCAATTTCGAGTAATGAAGTTGCCACAAATTTAGCAGCAGAACCAAAACCAGGTGTGTGATCAATACCATATAAATCGTTATCGATGGTTTTTGGAATTCCGATAATTTTTATATCAATATTATTTGTAGCTGCATATTGAGATAGCTTTAGAACAGTATCCATAGAATCATTACCACCGATATAAAAGAAATATTTAATATTGTATTTTTCAAAGTTGGAAAATATTAGCTTGAATTGTGAGTCATCGCTAGAATGGTCTTTTAATTTGAATCTGCAAGACCCTAAGTACATACCAGGTGTGTTTTTAAGAATTTCAAGTTTGTCTGTGTGATTTTCGAAAATAGAAGTTAAATCGATGATGTTGTTTTCTAGAATACCTAAGATGCCGTTAATAGAACCGTATATTTTTTTAATACCTTCACTACTCATAGCTTTTTCTAGTGCACCACTTAAAGATGCATTGATGACAGACGTTGGTCCACCCGATTGGGCGATTAGACAATTAGACATAAATTTCCTCCCCATTTTTATCTTGCTTAATAAAAGTTATAATACAGGAAGAAGTACAAGAATGCAACTATAATTTGGCACTTATGAGTAAGCATTCAAATCCATAGTTAATTCCATCGTGCAGTTGTAGGTTTCTTTCATGTTTGGCATAATGATTATCTCAATATACCTAGTAATTAGACAATAGTATCCAAATGGTAACTATGACATAAAAAAGTGCGTACTTGCCATTTTATCATTTGTACCATTATAATGAATAGTAATCAAAAGCAAGAAAGCAAGAAACTCAAGAAAGAAAGAAAGAAAGGTAGGTAAGTAAATAAATATGTATATAGTAATTAACAAATAGCTAGTGTTAAGTAACCTATGAATACGTTGGTCTAACAAATACAAGGAGAGTAAAAAGTGATAAATTTTAAATATTCAATACCTACAAAGATTTTCTTCGGTAAAGGTCAAATTTCTTATCTTCCACAACAGATAAAATTATATGGTTCAAAGATTCTATTGGTATATGGAGGAGGAAGTATAAAAAGAAATGGCTTATATCAAAATGTAATCAATCTATTAAAAGAAAATGAATTACCTTTTTGGGAGCTATCTGGGGTTGATCCAAATCCGAGAATAGGTAGTGTAGAAAAAGGAATACAAATATGTAAGGATCAAAACATTGATTTTATCTTAGCAGTTGGTGGGGGAAGTATCATTGATTGTTCTAAAGTGATTGCTGCAGGCGTTTACTACAATGGAAGTCCTTGGGACATTGTTCAAGATCCATCAAAAATTACGAAGATACTTCCTATTGCAAGTATTTTAACCTTAGCAGCGGCAGGTTCAGAAATGGATGCCAATGCTGTGATCACAAATCTTGAGACAGAAGAAAAGCTAGGCACTGGTCATAAAGATATGAATCCAAAATTTTCAATTCTAGATCCAACCTACACGTTCACTGTTCCACCAAATCAAACCGCAGCCGGAACAGCAGATATTATGAGTCATATTTTTGAGGTTTACTTTAGTGCCACTAAAGAAGCCTATCTCCAAAACAGAATGGCGGAAGCCCTCTTAAAAACCTGCATCAAATATGGAAAACTTGCAATCGATGAACCCGAAAATTATGAAGCTAGATCAAACTTAATGTGGGCATCAAGCCTTGCCATTAACGGTCTCTTAAGCTACGGCAAAGAAACCGAATGGAGCGTCCATGCCATGGAACACGAACTAAGTGCTTTCTACGACATTACCCATGGAGTCGGCCTTGCAATTTTAACCCCCCACTGGATGAAATATGTCCTAAATGATGAAACCCTAAACTTTTTCACAGACTATGGAATAAATGTCTGGAACATAGATCCATCCCTCAATCCCTATGACATTGCAAATGAATCAATCAACAAAACAAGAGCCTTTTTCAACGAACTAGGAATCCCTTCCTCCCTCAAAGAAGTTGGAATAAACGAAGAAAAACTAGAAAAAATGGCAATCCAATCCACATCTAGATACGGCAATCTAGGCCAATTCCGCCCCTTAAATACTGAAGACGTCCTAAACATCTTCAAAGCAGCCCTCTAATATCCAAGGCCTCAACTATTCATAAGAATAACATACTGCAATCATGTGACCCAACAGGTATCTTCCTATTGGGTCTTTTATGATTGCCTTTTTAAAATATCGACTACCTTCTACAACCCAATCACATTTAATTCTTATTATGTCAATTATTTGTGAAAATGTCCCAATAAATCCAAAACATAAGCACCAGTTATAGTTGGTGCGCTGACTGTCGATAAAAGCATTTTTTCTGATAAG